>CABYWI010000006.1 GCA_902522585.1 uncultured Alphaproteobacteria bacterium | reverse complement strand
CGTAGGGACAGCTGAGTCTTGTACGGGGGGTTTGCTGGCTGCAGCCTTTACTTCTTATCCTGGGGTTTCAGCTATCTATCAAAATGGAATGATTACCTATGCGAATGATGCGAAAAGCAAGTTTTTAAAAGTTAGCCCCGAAACTCTTCGTCGAAATGGAGCGGTGAGCCGACAAGTTTGCGCTCAGATGTGTTTTAATTTAGCTAAAATTTCAAAATGCCAACTAACTCTTTCTACAACTGGGGTGGCAGGACCTGGAGGAGGAACTAAAACAAAGCCTGTAGGTCTTGTTTATTCAGGGGTGTGTTATCAAAAAATAATTTATGTCAAAAAACTTCAGTTTTCATCGAGTTTATCTCGACTGCAAATTCAAAAAGGGACAGTCAAGGAGTGTTTTTTAATGATCAAAGAGATTATGGATGGGTTATAAGAAAAATTACAACAGTCTTCTTCCTGATGACTTTATTCTCAGTGAGGAGTTTGAGTCGATTGTCGAACAAATAGAAAATACTAAAGATCATTTTTATATTACTGGCAAAGCTGGAAGTGGGAAGTCTACGCTCCTTGCTTATTTCCGATCAGTCACCCAAAAAAATACTGCCGTTCTTGCTCCCACAGGCGTAGCGGCTATTCGAGTCAAAGGTCAGACTATTCATTCTTTCTTTGGCTTTCCCCCTAAGGTCATTCAAACTCGTCATATTAAAAAAGTAAGACAGGTAGAATTAATTCAAAATCTTGAAACTCTGATTATTGATGAGATATCCATGGTCCGTGCCGATGTCTTTGATGCAATTGATTACTCTCTTCGTGTCCATCGCAAAAAATTAACCCAACCTTTTGGAGGGGTTCAGTTAGTCGTTTTTGGAGACCTCTTTCAATTACCCCCTGTTGTCAATATGGATGAGTCTAGTTTACTAGAGCGAATTTACCCTAATGGTCAATTTTTCTTCCATTCAAATATATTCCAAGATGCACAGTTTAAAACTCTTGAATTACAAAGCATTTATAGACAAACAGACGATCATTTTATCTATCTTTTGAATGCTGTTCGTGACGGTTCAATTACTAGTTCTCAAATTGATAACCTTAATAACTCATTGGTGGAAAATTTTGAAATGGACGAGGGAAAGATTATCCTAACCACAACCAATGCAAGGGCTAGCAGCATTAATCAAAATTATTTGAAACAATTAAGTAGTGAGGAATTCTCTTATCGAGCCCAAGCCACAGGACAGTTTTACAAAGAACTATTTCCAACCGATGAGGTACTCAAACTTAAAAAAGGGGCGCAAGTGATTATGATCAAGAACGATCCCGAGA
Organism: uncultured Alphaproteobacteria bacterium; assembly: GCA_902522585.1. Taxonomy (GTDB): domain Bacteria; phylum Pseudomonadota; class Alphaproteobacteria; order HIMB59; family HIMB59; genus HIMB59. The sequence goes on along the minus strand of CABYWI010000006.1, from coordinate 36,385 downwards.
AGAGGTGGGTTAATGGTTCGATAGGAACCATTCATGAAATTGCTGAAAAAAAGATTAAAGTTAAAATTAATCATAAAATCTATGAGGTAAAAAAAGAGAAGTGGGATCGAATTCAATATTCTTATGATGATGATCAACAAGAAGTTTTAGAAAATGTTACAGGTTCGTTTAAGCAGTATCCAATGAGACTGGCTTGGGCAATTACCATCCATAAAAGTCAAGGTCAAACATTTGAAAAAGTAATTATTGATATGAGTCAGGGCTCCTTCGCTCCAGGTCAACTCTATGTGGCGTTGAGTAGATGTATTAGCTTAGAGGGAATTGAGCTGCTTCGACCTTTAAAAAAATCTGATGTTATTGTTAACAGACAGCTGATTGGATTTCAGGACCGGTTAATTTGATGAAATCTAAACAAACCATTTATGCCATCACAGTCTTTACAATTATGGTTGTTGCCCTTTATGTAGCTTCAACTTTTGAGTATTATGGCTTCTATGAAGAGTGTAAAATCGAGAGTAATTCACAAGGAGGTATAGAGGCTTGTGTGGATTATAAAATTGAAGAGAGTAAAAAATGATTTATTTAAACGATAGTTATATTAAAGAATTTCAGGCTACCATTGTGGCCGTTGAGGATGAAAAAATTATCACTGCCGATAGCTGTTTTTATGCTCAAAGTGGAGGACAACCCGGCGATAAAGGAGTTTTGGAGGTTAACGACCAAAAATTCAATGTTATCAATACAATTAAACATGAAAAAGGCATCGCCCATGTCCTCGAAGAGGCTATCGAAGAGGCCTCTGGTGAAATTCAAGGCAGCATTGATTGGGACCATCGTTTCCGTCTAATGCGAATGCATACCAGCATGCACCTCCTTTGTGCTGCTCTTCCTTACTATGTTACTGGCGGCTCGATTGGTTTGGAGAAAAGTCGAATAGATTTTGATTTGGGTGAGGAGACTTTTGATTTTGAAACACTTAATCAAATTATTAATGATTTTATTCAACAAGAACATCCTATTTCTTATCAATGGATTACCAATGAGGAGCTTGACCAACAGCTAGAATTGGTTCGTACTCTCTCTGTCCAACCACCTAGAACTAATGGGCAAATTCGATTAGTTAAAATAGGAACTATAGATTTGCAACCTTGTGGAGGAACCCATGTGGCTAATACAAAAGAGATTGGTGAATTTAAATTTTTAAAATATGAGAGCAAAGGGAAAATGAACAAGCGTGTTCAATTTACCCTTGATTAATGCATAAAGCATCACTCAAAGACTTTTTTTTACTAATTACACTAGCTGCGATCTGGGGAAGTGCTTTTTTTAATATTAAGATTGCTTCCGATACCTATACTCCAATAACTCTCGCATTTGGTCGAATTTTTTTTGCAGCCCTAGTTTTAGTTTTATATTGTTGGATGAAGGGAATTAAAATTGAAGCGTTTGGTGAACACTGGAAAATGTATGCTCTAATTGGAGTGGTGAATCTTATCCTTCCATTCTTTTTTATTTCTTTTGGAATAATAAAAGTACAAAGCAACATGGCAGCGATATTAATGTCGACAGCTCCTATTTTTGCGACTATTTTAGGTCAGCTTTTTATTCAAGATGAAAGAATTAATCTTCTTAAACTTTTAGGTATTGCTATTGGTTTTATGGGAATTATATATTTATTTTCTGATGACCTTTTAATTAATGAAAGTAATTTTCTATATGCTCTAATTATTATTTTGGGTCCTTTTTTCTATACATTGGGAGGCCTCTTTTCATTGAAGCTAAAGCATATAAAAAATGAGACGGTTACTACAAGTATACTCATTTGGGCAGTAATCATCTTTCTGCCAATCTTATTTATCGTTGATAATCCTACTGAATTACGACCATCATGGTCTTCAACGATCTCTTTGTTCTACTTAGGAGTCGTAGCCACAGCAATTGCCTGGTTGATGCGATTTTACATTTTAAAAAATAATGGCTTGGTGTTTCAGTCCCAAGTAGCCTACATCATTCCTATATTTGGTCTAATTTTTGGTTATTTATTTTTAGGAGAAAAAATAACTTATAAAATTATTGTAGCTCTTGTTGCAGTATTAATTAGCACTTATTTAATAGAGAAAAGTAAAAAGGCTAAAACAACTTAAATAACTATATTGTTGTTTATTACTTATAATATAATGTACCTCATTTAATTCATGACATCTGGTACTTTAATTAAAATTGATAATGTCCGAAAAACCTATGCGGGCAAATTCGAAGCTCTCAAAGGAGTAAACCTCGAAATCAATCGAGGTGAAATTCTAGCTCTTCTAGGTCCTAACGGGGCAGGCAAGACAACTCTTATCAACGCCATCTGTGGCGTTGTTATTCCTACATCTGGAAGCATTACAGTTGACGGCTTCGATGTCATTAAAGATTTTCGAAAAACACGTTCAATGATTGGGTTGGTCCCCCAAGAATTACAACTAGAAGCATTTGAAAAGGTGTTTCAAAATGTTTCTTATACTAGAGGGCTATATGGAAAAAGAGATAATCCAGAAATCATCGAAAAAATTTTAAAAGACTTAAGCCTTTGGGATAAAAAAGATAATCGACTACGTGAGCTTTCAGGAGGGATGAAGCGACGTGCTCTAATCGCCAAGGCACTAAGCCATGAACCACAAATCTTATTTTTAGATGAACCAACAGCAGGAGTTGATATTAAATTGCGAAGAGATATGTGGAGAGTGGTCAAGCAATTACAAGAAAAAGGAGTGACTATTATTCTTACAACTCATTATATTGAAGAGGCTGAGGCAATTGCAGATCGAGTGTCTGTTATCAATAATGGTGAAATTATTCTAACTGAGAATAAAGATGACTTGATGCAAAAAATGGGTCAAAAACTTTTGACTATTGAACTGCAAGAAAAAATTGAGAGCATCCCTGACTCCTTAAAAGATTATAACCTAACGATTACTAATGAAGGGCAAGCATTATGCTTTATTTATAACTCTCAAGCTGAAACCACAGGAATTACTGCTTTACTTCAAGAAGTGAAAAACTCTGGTCTTAAGCTGAAAGATCTCAAGTCTGCCCAGACCTCACTAGAGAATATATTTGAACAATTATTAAAGGAGAGCGCATGAACTGGATTGGTGTCAAAGCAATATATCTTCATGAAATGGATCGAATGAGACGAACGATCATTCAAAGTATTCTCTCTCCGGTTATCTCAACATCCTTATATTTCGTAGTTTTTGGCTCCGCTATCGGTTCTCGTATCCCTTTAATTGAGGACGTAAGTTATGGATCTTTTATTGTCCCTGGACTGATGATGCTGGTGCTTTTAACTCAAAGTTTATCAAACGCTGCATCTGGAATATTTTTTCCTAAATTTCTCGGCACTATTAACGAGATTTATGCTGCGCCTTTATCATCTTGGGAAATTGTGATGGGATTTGTAGGTGCTGCTACATCGAAATCTATTGTTTTAGGCTTATTGATTTTAGGTACCGCAAGTATTTTTGTAGAAATCTCCATTGCTCATCCTTTGGTAATGATTCTTATGCTTGTTTTAACAGCGCTAACTTTTAGTTTGCTTGGTTTTTTAATTGGAGTTTTATCCACGAACTGGGAGCAATTATCTCTTATCCCAACTATCATTATAACACCAATGGTTTTCTTAGGAGGTTCTCTTTACTCCATATCTTGGCTTCCTGAATTTTGGCAAAAAATATCTCTTGCTAATCCCGTCTTATATTTAGTGAGTGGTTTTCGATGGAGTTTTTACAACATGGCAGATGTCAGTATTGCGATAAGTCTTTCAATGATTACAATTTTCTGTCTGATGAATTTATCGGCCATCGCCTACATATTTTCTAAAGGTTATAAAATTAAATTTTAAAAATTATTTTTTCAAAATCTCGTTGTAATCGATTTTTATGAATTTAGAATTATTTATAGTGATACGATTATTAATTTTTATCCTAATTCCCTATTTAGCTTTTGCAGATAAACATATTCCATATTATAAATCATTATCTAAATCAGAGTCTTGGCTTCGCCATTATCCAGATTTAAGAGATTTCAAAGAACAAACAGAGAAATTCTTTCTTACCCATCAAGGAATGCCTGTTAAAGTTATTGAAGAATATCAAAGCGTTGGAAACAATTACATCGACTGGTATCGAATTGAATTATTTAATGGGATCAAAGGGTGGATTTATCACAATCAACTAACCCGAAAAAGAACATTGTTGATATTAGAAAATACAAAACTCTATGCCTTAAATTCTTATGACCCTGAGTCATGGATGACAATTTTAAAAGGAGAAATTTTAGCTCCAAAGACAGTTGATTTATTAGAGGTTACTCCACAGATGTTTAAAGTCAGTATCGGTATTAGTGATCGAAAAGAAATTAAAGGATGGATACCTCGTGATAATCGTGTTTGGGGCGATGACCTTAAAGAAACGCAGCAAGATTTTGATTAGATATATTTTTCTAATTTTTTTCATGGTAAAAAATACTATGGCCTATGAGGAAACTAGTTATCAAGTAGTCCAAAAATTTGAAAACTTTGAAATTCGCTATTATCAAGAGCGTTATGTAATTCAAGTTCGCCATAACAATGAAGGTGGGAGTTTCCAAAAACTTTTTAACTATATTTCTGGAAAAAATCAAAAATCAGAAAAAATAGAAATGACCACACCTGTCACTCAATATGCCTCAGGCAATCAGCAAATAATGCAGTTTTACTTACCTAACCGATTTGATCAAAATAATGCCCCTTTGCCATTGAACAATTCAGTGGAGATCGCCAGCATTAAAGCTGGATATTTTGCAGTTATCCGATACTCAGGATTTGCTTCAGATAAAAACTTTTTTAAGCACTCATCAATTTTGAAAAATAGTTTGAAAAAAGAAAATATTCAGTTCAAAGAACCGCCCATAAAAGCTACCTATAATGGCCCATTTACTCTCCCAAATCTCAGAAGAAATGAAGCGATGTTTTTAGTTAGCTGGAATAATTGAAAAATTATTATTCTTTTTTAAACTTAAAAAGGGAATGAATAGGGATTATTTTAGAAAAGTCGCTTTCGGAATCGGAGTGGAAGAAAGTATCCCTAGCGATCCATTAGTTTGGGCTCAAAATCAATTTGATACAGTTCCTGATTTTGTTTGGGAGAAAAAATTACCAACTCTAGATGAGCAAAGAGATAGATATGGCCATTGGGTTTATCAGGACAGAGAAGTTCTAAGAGAAAAACATAAAAATGATCGATTAGCTTATGAAAAGGAAAAAGACCATCTCAGAAAGATTACAGGTGAGAAATTTTTTGAGTCCTTGGAGCTATCTGTAAGGCACACCACAGCTCTTACCTCAAGCTCACCAGCATTTGAGAGGATGTGGCATTTCTGGGGAAATTTTTTTGCTATTAGTGAAAAAGATTTTTTAGCCAGTTTTTCTACTGGTGTTTATCAAAGAGAAGTTATTCGTCCTAATATGGTTAATACTTTTGAGGATTTAGTTTATTCAGTCACAACTTCTTGGTGCATGCTTCATCATTTAGATAATGCAGAGAATATTGGACCAAACTCTAAAGAGGGAGTAAGAGAAAATTCTGATAATAACAAGCGAAAAGTAGGCCTTAATGAAAATCATGCAAGAGAGTTGCTTGAGCTTCATACTTTATCACCTGAAGCAAATTATACTCAAGAGGATGTTGTCGAGATGGCAAAAGTAATGACGGGTTGGCGTCATTTGTGGAGTGAAAAGAAATTAGAAGCAGGTCCCATTAAATTTCAGCCTGAATATCATGAGCAAGGGCCTTATAAAATTTTAGGAAAAGTTTATAACATCAAAGACTTCAATACAGTCAATAAAGGAAAAGAGTTAAAGGTTGTTATTAAGGACCTAGCCAACCATCCCTCTACTCGAAAGCATGTAGCAAAAAAACTTTGTCAGCATTTTATCTGTGACAATCCAAAAGATGAGATGATTGCAAATATCGTCAAAGCATGGGAGAAAAATGACGGAAATTTAATTGAAATTCATAAAGCAACTATGAAAACGGTATTCCAGTTTGGACTCAATCAAAAAAAATTTTCAATGCCTGAATTATGGCTATTACAGAATGCAAAAATATTAGATTTAAATTATTTATATAAGTATCCAAAAGGCTTTGAATTCAATGGATCAAATCCAAATAGATCGCAAAAATTGGTGAAAAATATTTTATGGGAAATTGGTCACCCGATTTATCGAGCTAAACAACCAAATGGTTATATTGATTTAGAGGACGAATGGCTATCACCCGAATTGATTATTCGCAGACTAGCGGCTGCCCGAAGATGGGATGACATTGCAAACCCTAACGTTAGTTATAATCAAGATTATTTTGTAAATATAATTGAAAAAAATTTTGATCATCCAGAAAATTTATTAAAGCTCATAAAAGAGACTAAATTTAGCGCTGATCGATTTGCTGTATTTGCTAATAGCCCTGAGGTGATGAGAGCATGAATTGCACAAGAAGAAGTTTTCTTAAGGGTAGTTTAGCTACTATTTTCTTTTCAAACTTCAATGTTCCTCTCTATGGGTCTATTCAAAACCCAAAAAAAAATATTGTCATTATCAGTCTTCGTGGAGGTATGGATGGATTAACTGCTGTTCCTGTAAACGATAGTCTTATAGGCAAATATCGATCTGATCTGATCTTAAAAAATAAACTAAAACTTAACTCAGATTTTTCACTACATCCAAAATTAAAAACACTTCACATCTTATGGTCTCAAAATTTAGCTTCTGTCGTTCACGCAACAAATATCCCTTATACTGAAAGATCTCATTTTGATGGACAAAATATTATGGAAACAGGAGCACTCAAAGCTTATACCGAAAAAACAGGATGGCTAGGAAGAGGAATGAAATCTGCAGGACTTTATGGATCTAGTCTAGCATTAAGTTTACCAATGCCTCTTTTATTAAGAGGAGTAGAAAAAAATAACAATTATTTCCCAACTTGGATGTCTCTTCCAAAAAGAGAAATTATTGAGAGAATAACGAGGGCCTATGATGGGGTTGAGCAGGATAAACTACAAGAAGTATATAATGTGATCATGAACAGACCTCTTACAATGCAAGGAGGAGATGAGTCACTAGAGAGTCTTTCCAAAAGAACTGCTAAAATATTGAAGGACCCACTTGGTCCAAAAGTAGCTGTATTTGATTTAGAGGGCTTTGACACACACACAGCTCAGGGAACAGATAACGGAGAACATGCTGAAAACCTTCAAGATGTGGATTTAATTATCAAAAACCTCCATGCTGGTATGGGTAGTGATTTTGAAAATACTCTAATACTTACACTAACAGAATTTGGCAGAACCGTTGAACAAAATGGAGGTAATGGGACAGAACATGGTTATGGTTCAGCAATTTTAATGGCAGGGGGCTTATTAAAAAAATCTCAAGTATTTACAGATTGGCCTGGATTAAAAAAGAGTAACTTATTTCAAGGGCGTGATTTACAGAGCACCATTGACTCTAGATCTGTTTATGCGTCTGCGATGTCTGCTGTTTTCGATGTGGAGTTTGATCGTATTAAATATGATGTTTTTTGGAATGAAGATATTAAAGATTTAAGTAACTTATTATTTAGGGTTTAACTTAATTAGTTTGATTTGATGGAAAATACAATAGAGTGAACTTTTATTCTCAAAACTATGAATACAACATTTTTTAAAATTAAAGAAAGTAAATTTTTTCAACTTTTAGTTATAACTATTATCATTTTTAATGCCTTTACTATCGGTGTCAATACGTACGAGTTATCAGAATTTAGTAATAATTTAATTAACTTACTTGATTATTCAATCACCATATTTTTTGTAATCGAAATTACAATCCGATTTATAGGAGAACCTAAAAAATCACAATTTTTCAAAAGTGGATGGAATGTTTTTGATACTTTAATAGTTTGTATCTCTTTGATTCCTATTCCAAATAATTCAAGCTTTCTTTTACTGCGACTACTGAGAGTATTTCGTGTTTTAAGAATAATTTCTGTCATTCCAGAATTAAAAATGATTATTGAGGCGCTACTACAATCTGTAAAACGTGTTTTTTATGTCAGTCTACTTCTATTTATAATTCTCTATATTTACTCTACGATCGGATCAATTTTATTTAGTGAGGATATTCCTAGTCGATGGGGAAATGTAGGGACAGCTATGATTACTTTATTCCAGGTTTTGACCTTGTCCTCTTGGGAGCAGGTCATGTTACCGATTCAAGATATCTATTGGTGGGCTTGGATATATTTCTTTAGCTTTATCATTGTCTGTGGGATTACGATGCTCAACCTGCTAATAGCTATTTTAGTTGACGTTGTTATCAATCAAAAAAAACTTTAAGCTTAAAATATCTTTTGCAAGTTCTTATAATGCTGATTTTATTGACTTTTTTTGAACTATTCCTTTAGCGCATAGTTTCTCTCACTTCTTAGCATTATTTTTTTTCTGATTCACTCCTTATAAACCTTTGCATACTAAAATAATTAGTGAGGTAAAAATGAAATTAGTAACAGCAATTATCAAGCCCGATAAAGTTGAAGCCTTGAGACAAGCACTAACTGGTGTGGATATCCAAGGTTTGACTATTGTTGAGGCCAAAGGATATGGGCGCCAGAAAGGCCACACTGAATTGTACCGAGGCGCGGAATATGAGGTACACTTTCTTCCAAAATCAAGAGCAGAAGTTCTCGTTGAATCTGCTGATGTTGAAAAAGTTATCACAACAATTTCTGAAGCAGTTAAGTCAGGTAAGATTGGTGATGGAAAAATTTATGTCACTGATGTCATTGATGTTGTTCGTATTCGTACAGGCGAGCGTGGTGCGGAAGCAATTAAATAAGGAGATCCCATGAAAAAAATATTATCATTTCTAATTCCATCTTTGTTAGTTTCAGGAATAGCTAGTGCAGAAGTGTCCGCAGAGACAGCATTTGTCTTTAATACATTCCTTTTTATATTTGGTGGAATTCTTGTCATGTTTATGGCTTTAGGTTTTGCAATGTTAGAAGCAGGCTTTGTTCGTAAGAAAAATACATCTGCTATTTTATTAAAAAATATTGCACTTTACTCTATTGCTGGAATTATGTTTTACCTAGTCGGCTACAGCTTAATGTATGTAGACGTATCAGGTTGGATCGGATCGCTAGGAGGGGCTTTCTATAATCCCTCATCTGACGAACTCGCCCTCCTAGATGGTGCCGATAATGTCGCTGCAATTGCAGATACAGGTTATTCAGTTGCATCTGACTGGTTCTTCCAAATGGTTTTCTGTGCAACAGCGATTTCTATTGTATCTGGTGCATGTGCTGAGCGTATTAAAGTATGGCCATTTATGATTTTTGCAGCCATTATGACTGGAATAATCTATCCAATCTATGGTTCATGGACATGGGGCGGCGGTTGGTTAGCTGAAATGGGCTTTTCCGACTTTGCTGGTTCAACAATCGTTCACTCTGTAGGCGGTTGGGCAGCTGTTGTAGGTTGTCTCATTTTAGGTCCAAGAGCTGGTAAATATAGTAAAGAAGGGAAAATCTCTCCAATCGCTGGAGCAAATATGCCTCTTGCTGCCTTAGGTACTTTTATTCTTTGGTTTGGTTGGTTCGGATTTAATGGTGGATCTCAACTAGCCCTAGGTAGTGCATTAGATGCAGTTGCAATTTCTATTGTTGTTGTAAATACAAATATTGCAGCATGTGGTGGTGTAGTAGCGGCAATCATCTTATCTCAGATCATGTATAAGAAGATTGATTTATCCATTGCTCTTAACGGTGCTATTGCTGGACTAGTTGCTATTACAGCGGGTCCTGATTTAACCAATCACTTTATTTCAATGATCATCGGTGCTATCGGAGGTATCGTGTGTACAATCGCGATCCCAATGTTAGATAAAATGAAAATTGATGATGTAGTCGGTGCGATTTCTGCTCACTTAGTAGCGGGTATCTGGGGTACATTAGCTGTCGGTATTTTTGGCGGTGGTGACCTGATGGTTCAAATTGTCGGTATCTTAGCTGCAGCAGTTCTAGTTGTACCTTTAAGTGCAATCGGCTTCTATATTCTAAAAGCAACAACTGGCTTAAGAGTGGATGAAGAAACTGAAGCAGTAGGATTAGACAAAGCTGAATTAACTACAGTTGCGTACCCTGAATTCAATTAATATCTAAACATAAGAACTACTAAAAATAGGCGCCTTAAGGCGCCTATTTTTAATATCGCAAACAAAAAGTAATTTAAAAAAAACAATCAGAATTAAATTACAGATTAAATTAATTGGTCAATTTTTGATGTAATTTTCTCACTATCGGGTTTCGTCATCGAGGGCCAGCTCTCAACTAGTTTCCCTTGTCCATCAAATAAATATTTATAAAAATTCCATTTAGGAGTTTTGCCATAATCGTTTGCTATCCATTGGTACAGAGGATGAGCATTATTTCCTTTTACTTCAATGATTTCGGTTAAAATAAATTTTGTTTGATAGTTTACTAGACAAAATTCTTTGACATCTTCCTCATCACTTAATTCTTGTCGAAAAGAATTTGATGGAGTGCTAATGATAATTAGATTTTTATCTAAGTACTCTCGGTGAAGGTTAGATAGATTAGCGTACTGTTTGGTGAAGCCACATCGACTTGCGGTATTCACTAATAAAATAGGTTTTCCTTGAAATTCATTAAAATTGATTAAGTTGCCATCAATATCATTAATAGAAAAATTGTAGAGATTTTGTGCCATACTTGTTCCTGTCATAAATACGATAATACTTATAATTCGAATAAGCCAATTCATGACTTTTTATACTAGAAGATAAGAAACTAGATTGATCGGATTTCTGACTTAAGTCCGTTTGGATCTAATTTTAGATAGGAGTACCAATCACTATTTATAACATCCCAGTCTATTTCTATACCAAGGCCAAAATCAGGGTTTGCTGTCACTTCACCCTTCTGATTGGTTCTGATGAAGGTTTTCGCTCCATGTTCATGGCCTTCAAAGGGAACGACTTGTTCAAAATAATCACAATTATCGTGGCTAAGCATTATATGTAAATTTGCTGCTTGTCCTAGGGGGTATGACCATGACTGTAGTTCGACATTTTTATTGAAATTCTGAGCTATTTTCATCACTTCCAAAACTTTTGTAATACCACCTACATAGGTAGAATCGACTCGAGCATGATGAAAAACATCTAATTTAAGAGATTGCTCAATTTGAAAGGGATTAAGAATGGAGTTTCCTGCGCCAATGACAGGTGTTTGGATTTGCGGTCGAAGCCATTGATAACTCTCCCAATCAAAATCATTAAAAGGAGCTTCAAACCAAATAAAATTTAATTCATCTAATTTTTTGCCCAGTAGCAGAGCATCTTTACGGCTATAACGCTGTTCGCAATCAATCATAAATTTGATATTTGGAAATTGAGGACAAACTTTAGAGACCATTTGAAGATCAAATTCAACATCGCACCAAGTATGAAACTTTACAGTATGGAAATATTCAGCTTCTAAATTTTTTACAAAATCTACATACTCATCGATGCTATGAAAAAGTGGAGTAGAGGCATAAGAGGCTATGCTATCTCTTTTTCGTCCCAGAATATCACAAAGAGGTTTTTGTAAAGACTTTGCATAGCCGTCCCACATTGCTATATCAATAGAAGACACCGCTAGAGGATTTAAAGGAACACATCGAGTTAACATAAATTCAGTTAGCTTAGATCGTTGTTCTAGATTTTTTCCTAGAATTTCAGGAAATAAATTTCGACAGGACTCGACTACAGAGTGATCATAATAATGCTCTGTTGGAATTAGTACTCCTCCCACACATTCTACACCAGATTCAGTAATAAGTTTGACGATGATGTTGGCCTCAAACATTGGAGACATGTCTTTTGCCCAAATAATTTGAGGTGCGTTTGATTTACATGCAAATACCTCTGCCGAGATGATATCTAACTCGGCCATTTGAAAACTACTTGAACTTTCGAGCAAGGTGGCGGAGCTTGCCATCAGTAGCATCAAATTCTAAATAACATCCTTGAAGGTGACGCATACCTTCATTGGAGTCATAGGCAGTTCGACCATGAAGAAGACGATGATTATCAAACATCATAATATCTCCTGGCTTTAATTTGAATTTTAGCTCAAAATCTGATGCAGAATAAAGTTCACTCAATAACTTTCGAGAACGATAAAAAGTACTAAGTTTTTCACTATCTAAAGGGGGTACATAATCAACTCGAGTGCTATATCGAACTTGTTTGTAATCTCCATCTTCGTCAAGCTCAATTAATTCACCCCAGTTTTCTAAGACAATATCTTTATCTCGAAACTGATACCGAAGGTTTGTTGTTGTGAGTGATTGGAATGCTTCAGGGTCATGTATTTTGATATGCTCAGCTACGGCAAAACCATCAACAAGAGTTGAAAAACCACCACTTACCTCATTTTGAAGGCAATGCAAAAATTGAATGCCTGGAGCAGTAGGTTTTCGATATGGATTGTCAGTATGTGGAGGTAGTGCAATCGGCTTATAGGCTAAATCATTGGGGTTAGGTTTAGACATTACATCAAAATATTCACCAAAGTTTGTTATTTTGACAGGTCCAATTGAATTTACAAACTTGAGAAGATACTTATCCTCTGTAGGAACATTTTTAATGATTACAAATCCATATTTATAAAAATCAATTAAGAGATCATACATAGATTTTTTTTCAGACATTTCTTCCTCAAATTGAGCTTCAGGAAATGAATTTAAAGAAGAGTTCCATAAAACCCTGTCAGGCAAAGGTCCTTTTTTATTTTTTTGATCATCCATTTCCATAAGGAGATCTTCCATATTATATGAACCTTTAACACCATCGTTAAACTCAATGTTTAATAAATGATCAGAAAGTATCGCCGATGTAATTTGAAGATTTAAATCAATTGAGGAGGGTTCATAAAGACGTTGATGAGTATCAACATCAAAATACTCTTCACCTGGTAAGCGCTCTCGAAGCCAAACAGGATGTAATTGGTAAGATTTATTTAGATGACTCACGTTTAGTGAGTTGTTTTGAAATTGAACCTTCATGGCACCACCCTCAAAATATATTCCTATAAAGATATTTTGCTAAAACAATTTAGTTGTCAATCGAGAAATTAACGTTGAATTTGAAAGATGGCTTCAATTTCGACAGAAAACCCAAGTGGAAGAGAATTTACCCCTACCGCTGCACGAGCATGGACTCCTTTTTCACCGAATAAATTTTTCATTAGATCAGAGCAACCATTTATGACTAAAGGCTGTTGGGTAAAGTCAATCGTACAATTAACAAATCCAGTGAGTTTTACTAATTGTGTAACTTTGTTTAAATCGCCAATTTCATTTTTTAGGGCCGCTAATATAGCAAGACCACATTTTTGTGCATGATTTTGTGCGGTCTCAAGGTCTAAATCTTTTCCTACTACCCCTTGAGCAAAAGTCCCATCTTCCATCAAAGGACCTTGGCCTGAAATATATGCTAGATTATCCACAATAACACAAGGTTTATAGCTCCCAGCTGGTTTAGCTGGGGTAGGAAGTTTTAAGCCTAATTTTTCTATATTATGTTCAAAGGTCATTAGATTTTTCCTCTTCTTCCTCAATCTTATTTATAATTTGATCAGTTGCCAACTGCATTCCAATAGGAGAAGCGGTTCTTGGAACTATCATAGATGGGGTGTTGTCATCATAAATATCACTTGTTCGACCAACACGAATACGAGCAAAGTTATAAGGAGCAACTATTGAATATATAACGATCATATAAATAAAATATCCATAAGCTCCAAAGTAGGCCATAAACCCAGAAGCTAGTAAGGGACCTGTGACCATCCCAAGAGCATTAACCAGAGTCAAAGTTGAGCTAGCTGAGACAATTTCTTCTTTTTCAAGGAAGTCATTCATATGGGAAATCACCACAGCATAATAAGGAAGAGATACCGCAGAGTGAATTCCAATAAATAAAATCAGCGTATAAAAGGAAAGCGACCCAAATAAAAATGCAAAAATTAAAGAAGCAATAGCGATAAGATTTAAAACAAATAAAATTGTTCTTCGATCATATTTGTCTGAAATTTTCCCAACAGGATATTGGAAAATAGCCCCGACTAAGACGTTCACAAAAACTAAGATTGAGATTTGAAAAACACTTAGTCCAATTTTAGCTCCAAAAACTGCTAACAATCCAAATAATGCAGAGTATATCATCCCAATAGCAAATGACCCAACAAATGCCATTGGTGATTTTTTATAAAGTTCTTTTAGAGATAAAAATTTTGGTGTTGTAAATTCTGGAGCTGGTTTTTTAGTTAACAAGATAGGTATTAAAGCTATTGAAATTAATAAGGATGTTAAAATGTAAAGATGTGCTTCAGTAGTAGTCTTTAAATTTATCAACATCACCCCTCCAGCGTTTGAAACATAAAGAACAATCATATAAAAACCAATCAATTGCCCTCTAGAATTGTTGTCAGCTCGATCATTAAGCCAACTTTCACAAACGATATAAATTGCTGCAAATGAAAAACCAGTAATCATTCGAAAACCCAACCACGCTACTGGATGAACAATTACCCAATGAAGAAGAATAGCTATTGATCCAAGAGAGGCAAAAGCAGCAAATACCCTTATATGACCAACATTTTTAATAAGTTTAGGACATTGAATAGAGCTAAATAGGAAGCCAATAAAATAGCCAGTAAATGTATACCCGATTTCAAAATCTGAAAAATCATAGAGCACCGCATTGATATTTAGCAATGTGCCTTGTAGGGCATGAGCTAACATAATTAACCCGAAACCACTAAATAGCGCCCAAGAATTTAATATCGTTCCAATCATTAGGGCTTAGTTAAACCTTTAAAATTGGAATGCAATATCTATTTTTGGAATGGCAGATTTGTCATTTTGGCACTGATTTCATTGCCATTGATTTCTAAAGATAAATTTTGTTCAAGGCTTTGATATGATTTATCAACCATGGCAATACCCAAACATTTGTTAAATTCTGGACTATAACAGGCAGATCTTAATGAGCCGATCAAATGCCCATCTTTTTTAATTGGAATGTATTGGGTCACAGAAATTTCATCCAAATCCAGTACTAGTCCAATTAATGATCGAGATACCCCCTGATCTTTTTGTTTTTGAAGAGCGGCTTTACCCAAATATTCAATGTCAGGATTGAAACTTACAAAGCTATCCAAGTTGCACTCTAATGGAGTATCATTCATATCCATATCATTTCCATATGACAGTAAGCCTGACTCAATACGCTCAATTAAATTAGGGCATCCTGGTCGAACTTTTAAATCTTTTCCTTTTTCAATTAATTTGTCAAAAAGCTGCAAACCAATTTCATCATGGTCCACATATATTTCAAATCCTCCTTGCTTTGACCAACCAGATCTAGCAATTAAAAATTGATGGTCTTGAAAATTATATCTTTTAAAATGAAAAAACTTTAAATTTAAAATTTCTTCTCCAAAAACACGTCTCATCAATTCAAAGGATTTTGGTCCTTGAACAGCCAATGGATTCACATTGGGTTCAGTTATCTCTACATCTAAATTTTTTCCGATCGCAATACCTTTAGCATAAAGAAGAATATCAGTATCAGCGATTGAAACCCACCACGTATCAGGATGAACTTTCATGATTAAAGGATCATTTAAAATTTTACCCTGATCATCCACAATGGGTGCGTAATAGCAAAGATGATCTTTCGCATTAGATAAGTCTCGACAAGTAATGAGTTGAGTTAAATAATCTGCATCAGGACCTTTAATTTGAACCTGTCTTTCAACAGAAACATCCCAAACTTGCACATTTTCTTTGAGATGATTGTAATCATCAATAGCTCCATGAAATGATGCAGGGAGGAGCATATGATTGTAAACAGTATAAGATTGAACCCCATATTCTTCAATTCTTTGAGTGAAGGGGGTAGATCTTAATCTAGCACTTTTTGCAATAGTT
Organism: uncultured Alphaproteobacteria bacterium; assembly: GCA_902522585.1. Lineage (GTDB taxonomy): Bacteria > Pseudomonadota > Alphaproteobacteria > HIMB59 > HIMB59 > HIMB59. The sequence continues at coordinate 20,323 of CABYWI010000006.1, read as the reverse complement.
GAGTTCATGAATTTTGGGGTCAGTTAATCCTTATTCTAAAAGTAAATCAAACTTTTTTTTGGATAAATTAATCGTTATCTGTGAGCCCTGCACCGGCGCCCGAGAGTTTCTTTTCTTCACTTTCTTCGACAAAAGTCTCTAATGAAAGTTCGTATAATCGATCCCATGTTTCTTCAGAATATTGTGGTTGACGTTTATTAGAGATTTTCATGGTGATGTTGTTAGATTGATGGGGGATTTGATTTTTATCCAATATCATAATATTTCCTGAGCTAATAAGGAATTTAAGCTCAGTAGAGGTAAATTCAAAACTAATTAAATTCTTCTGTGCCGCTTTAATTAATAAGGGAATAGCTAAAAGGGGTTCTTGCATATTTAAAAATTTAAAAGATTGATGTAAATCAGTGGCATGTGATTGATCTAAAAAAAATAAGCTAAAATGAATAGGACATAAATTCTTATGATTATTTTTAGTAAGATCAATAACGGTTTCACATTTATTATAAGGGAAGCTTATTAAACGATTAAAACTTTCAAGACCTGGTAATTCAGACTGTTCTAATGAGCGGACAATTTTTCCTGCCTCTTCAGCAATACCCCAACTTAAGCCTTGATGACGGGCAACTCTTTTTACAGTAGTCTCAATTTCATAAAGAGAATGCATTAGGCAATCTTTTTATAAGACCAAGTATCATCAGATTGATGAATTTCTTTCATTAGAGGCGCACCTTGATACATAGTTATTCGCACCCATCTATCTGATCTAGGGTCAAAGCGAGTTGCTCCAAAAAATGACAACTTCAAGCGAAGCATATCAACAGGCATTAATGATTTAGAAATTGTATTATCCTGAATTTCTGAGTAGGGAAGCTTTTCACATATAAAAATTCGCCTTAAAACATGTCGAAATTCTTGATTTTTAAAAAGATATGATGAAAGTTGATCTTTCTCAGAGTAGTTTTTAAGTTCCAGGTATAATTTATTTATATCTCTTGCGATTGCGAGAGGGAGTTCAAGTTCAGCGCCATCTTCATTAAATCGATCAGACATTCTAGGCTCTTGTTTATTTTTAGAGTAATACCAGAAGTTATAAATATTATTTTTCTTTTCAAAATCTATATCAATCAACCAAGCATATCTTTTTTCAATTAAAGCACAAACATCTCCAATTGATCGAGATGAGTCAAAATCAAAATAATCTTCTTCATCTATAGACATTTCATAGCTTAATGGTTCAACAATTTCTGGATAAATTTCCATTAAAAGAGAGACTATAAATTCACAGCACTCAGCTTGCGTATTTTTCTCTGTCCATTCATATACAGCATTCCAAAAAAATTTCTCTAAATTCATTTGGGTAAAATATTTTTGAAAATTTTTTAAATCATGTATTAATTGAGAATTTTTTTTGATTTGATAATCACTATCTGTTTTCCAAAGCTTAATATTTTCTTGAATAGTTGATAGAAGAGATTGAAATTTTTCTTTTTCTTGTTCAGATATTACAGGTATAGAGCGGATAGCTTGCAAGGCTTTTTCTTTAGATAATATCCATTGGTTAAGTAAAGCAGGATGATTGACAATAAAAGGCGCCATTCCTAAACCTGTTGAATTACCTATTCCTAAATTACGTGCTATATCATCATTTAACTTTACAGCTGATTTAGGAGATCGCATTTTGGCTACATGGTTAACCATATCAAAAGTAAATTGACGAGCTAAGAAAACTAACATCATCTCAAGACGAAATGGGCCTTTCAGTTCACCACGATCTTGAATTTTAATTCGATCTGCAAGACCAAATTTACCTGAGCCATAGACGGCAGTTGTGCGATAAAGATAACCTACATCATATAAGAGTTTTGTATCTGGTTGTTTACCTTGAGAAAGTAAATCTACAACATGTTCAAATATACGAACTGATTTGTTAGCTCTGGAAAGACATAATTCTTTTTCTGTGACTCTTCCTTGTTCTTGTAAAGGAACATTCTTTTTTAAGCGTTGAATATCCTTTGTCATAGGAACTCCATCAAATAGTACAAAAGAAGCATCCCATTTTGTGGCGATTACTCTATCCGAACGCTCACTATCATCTAATTCATTAGAAAAGCAAATTAAAGAGTATCTTTTGTTGTCTTTGCTAACAACATAAACACAATGACCGAAACCTTTTTCATCAAGAACAATTTCATGTGTTTCAAATTTCCAGTCTTGAAATTCTCTAATAAAACTTCTTAAAAAAGACAACTTTGACTGATGAAAAGAACCTAGTCGATCCAGTTTCATTATAAATTCAGGTTTTCTTAAATCTATTTGCATTAATCAAACTTTCGATAAAAATTGTACCAATTATTTCCTAATATGTCGCGAGTCTCTTCTTCATTAAAACCAACTTTTCTCAAACCTCTGTCTAAATTGCTAAACCCTCTAGCGTCCTCAAACCAGGAGGGTTGAGGAGGAAAGCCTGGATTATTAGAGCTACCTTCTCCAAAATCTTTTGTTTTAGTCCATGTTCCATTTCGCATCCACTCCACAATACTATCAGGATGTCGAATGCAAAGATCCGAGCCAATGCCTATTTGTTTGACTGATATTTTTTTAGTAGTTTCTGCTACCATTTCACAAAAAGAGTCGAGAGTACATTCCGATGCACCTTTGAGGTGATGAGGATAAATAGAGAAACCAATCATACCTCCAGAATTATTTAATTCTTTTAAGATTGTGTCTGATTTATTTCTTAATCCTTTATGCCAAAAAGATGGATTGGCATGGCTAACTACAATCGGTTCTTGAGAAATTTCTATAGCTTCAAGAGTTGATAGTTCAGCTGAGTGAGACATATCAATAATCATCTTCACCCTATTCATTTCTTTAATAACTTCTCTTCCCATTCTCGTAATACCAGCATCTTTCTCTTCATAACAACCTGTTGCCAACAGAGATTGATTGTTATAAGTGAGCTGCATAAAAAGAACACCTTGTTTTTTTAATACTTCTACATATTCAATATTATCCTCAATGGGAGAACAATTTTGTAGGCCAAAAAAAATTGCTGTTTTATTTTCTTGTTTGGCTCTTTCTATATCTTTAGAGTTAAATCCTTGAAAAATTAAAGAAGAATAATTTTCAAAATATTTTTTCCATAAATCAATATTAATTTGCAGTTCGTCATAATCCTCATGATAACAAATAGTTGCATGGACAGCGTCAAGATTTGCTTCACGATTAATTTCAAAGATTTCTTTAGACCAATTACAATATTGTAAATTGTCTATTTTATAGTTCACTTAATTTTGCCAGGGTTTACATAAGTTGTTTTAACTTGAGTAAAAAACTCATGTGCGTATGTTCCTTGTTCTCTTGGGCCAAAAGAAGAGGCCTTACGTCCCCCAAAAGGTACGTGATAATCTAATCCTGCAGTAGGAAGATTGACAGTAGTTACTCCAGTTTTAATATTTTTTTTAAAATCAGCAGCCATACTAAGGGATTGAGTAATGATCCCACTAGATAGACCAAATATTGTATCATTTGATACTTCGAGCCCCTCTTCATATGATTTTACAGGAATGACGCAAGCTATAGGACCAAACATTTCTTCTTGATTGATCGTTGATTTATTATCACCATCAATGAAAAGGGTAGGCTCCATATAATATCCTGGCGTATCCAAGTTGATAATATTCCCACCATAGGCAAGTTTAGCCTCATTTTTCCCCTTCTCTACATAATCAAGATTTGACTTTAATTGACTCTCACTCGATACAGGACCCATTTGTGAATCTTCTTTTAAAGCATGACCAACTTTCAAGGCACTAATACTATTTATTAATCTTTCAATAAATTCTTTATAAACTTTTTCATGCACAATTAATCTAGATGAAGCTGTACATTTTTGACCTGTTCCTCCGTAAGCCCCATTAGTTGCACATGTAACAGCAATTTCTAAGTCCGCATCATCCATTATTAATAGTGGATTTTTAGAGCCCATTTCTAACTGCATTTTCTTCATAGTTTTTGCAGCTTCTTGGTAAATAGTTTGTCCTACGTTAACTGAACCAGTGAAACTAATTGCGTTAATATTTGTATGTTCTGAAATTTGATGGCCTATTGTTCCACCACCACCTAAAACTAAGTTAAATAAACCTTCAGGTATATCTTTTTGTTCACTTATAATTTTTGTAAGGGCAATAGCACTGGCAGGAGTTTGAGAAGCTGGTTTCAAAACTATAGCATTTCCAAAAGCCATTGCAGGTGCAGATTTCCAAGCAGCAATTGCAATTGGAAAATTCCAAGGAGAAATAATGCCACAAACTCCAATCGGCTCTCTGGTTAATTCAACTGATACTCCTTCTCTAGTAGAGGCAATGTTTTCTCCAAATTGTCTTAGAGCACTCGCTGCGTAGTATTGAAACTGTTGACCAGATCTAACAACTTCCCCAATACCTTCTGGTAATGTTTTACCCTCTTCTCTTGATAAAAGAGTGCCAATTTCTTTTGACTGATTAATCAGCTCACTTCCAATATTGTGCAAAATATTAGCTCTTTTTTCTATTCCAACATCTTCCCATTTTCTTTGAGCTATCTGAGCGGCATTAATTGCATCGTTTAATTGATCATAAGTGGCGTTAGAATTATTATCTATTAAATCATTTGTATCAGAAGGGTTTATATTAATTATCTCACCTTCACCTTCAACCCAGTTCCCATTGATGAAGTTAGATTTCCTTCCAAACATAAAGAGTAATTATTTTTTTAAAACTTCAGATAATCTTTTTGTGCTTAAACTACCAATATTATTCTTATTTGAGTCTTGGACTACAATAAATTCAGGCTTTTCAGCTACAACTTTATCGATGAAAGACTCTATAAAGTCATTTTCATTAACAGGCATTCCTTTGGAAAGGTCAGTGCCATTTGCTTTTTTCATGATATGTTTTGCTTTAAGAACCCTAGATCTATTAACATCCTCTACAAAGTTTGAGACATATTCAGTTTTTGGATTCAATAGTATGTCAACGGGAAGACCCTCTTGATCCATAATACCATCTTTTAGGATTGCTATTCTGTCTCCAATTTTTAAAGCTTCGTCTAGGTCATGAGTAATAAAAACAACGGTTTTATGAAGTTCTTCTTGTAAATTAAGCAAAATATCTTGCATATCTTTTCTAATTAGAGGGTCTAATGCACTAAAAGCCTCATCCATTAAAAGAATATCTGTATCATTTGTAAGGGCCCTAGCCAGACCAACTCTTTGTTGCATTCCACCTGATAAATGTTGAGGGTATCTGTCCTCATAGCCGTTCAGACCTACTTTTTCTATCCACTTCATTGCACTATTTCTAATTTCTTCTTCTTCTTTGCCCTGTAGTTCTAATCCTAAACTTACATTTTTTAGGATAGTCATATGAGGCATAAGTGCAAATCTTTGGAAAACCATTGCGGTTCTAGTTCTTCTAAATTCTCTTAGGGTATTTTCATCATATTTAAGCACATCACTGCCTTCAACAAATAAATTTCCAGCCGTTGGTTCAATTAGTCTATTAATGTGTCTTATTAAAGTGGATTTTCCTGAACCAGATAATCCCATAATAACTTGGATGGATTTATCAACAATATCAATGTTAATATCACTTAAACCTAAAACATGATTGTGTTTTTCAAGAAGCTCATCTTTTCCAACTCCTTGTTTAACATGCTCAAGGGCCTCTTTAGGATTTTTCCCAAAGATTTTATAGAGTGAATCAATTTTAATTTTTATATCACTCATAAATTTCTTCCTTCTCTATGTTTCTGCAGTCTTTTTCCATATTGTTGTGAGACACGATCAAAAATAATTGCAAGAGCAACGATGGCCAATCCATTTAACATACCTAGCGCTAAGTATTGATTTGACACTGCTCTCAGAACCGGAACCCCTAAGCCTTTGACACCAATCATCGAGGCTATTACAACCATTGCAAGAGCCATCATTATTGTTTGATTAACACCTGCAAATATAGTTGGTAAAGCTAAAGGCATTTGAACTCTTGTTAATCTCTGCCAGCTAGTAGCGCCAAATGAATCAACAGCTTCAAGACATTCTTTGTCTACCTCTCTGATGCCTAAATTCGTTAGACGAACAATAGGTGGAATTGCATAAATACATACAGCTATTAATCCTGGAACTTTTCCAATACCCAATAACATAATAATAGGTATAAGGTAAACAAAACTAGGGACAGTTTGCATGACATCTAATATAGGAGTTATTCCCGCTTCAATTTTCCTAGATCTTGACATTAAAATTCCCAGAGGAATTCCTACAACTATACAAACTAGGGTAGCTACTGAAATAATTGCTATGGTGGACATTGTATCTTCCCACATACCAAAATAACCTATAACCATAAAGGACACTATTGTTCCTGCAACAAGCTTCAAGTTCCTAGAACCAATCCATGCCAAGCCTGCTAAAACTAATATAACCAATGGCCAGGGTGAATTAACAAGTAATTTTTCTAACCATACTAAGAACATAAGTAGGGGATCAAAAAAATTCTCTATACCATCTCCATAACTTCTTGAAAATTCTTTGAAATTTAAATCTATACCTTTTTTCAAGTCACGAAGTGACTCTCTGCCCATTTCTGGGATTTCATTAAAAAAACTCATATTTTTATATCTATTTTAATTCTTTTTTATTTGAAAATCGAACCCGTTAAACACGGGTTCGATAAATTTTTAAAAATTAAGAAATTATAGGGCGTTCTTAATTTTAATTCTCATATCTGCACCAACCCAATCTTTCCACACATCTTCATGTTGTAGTAAGAATTCAATTGCTGCATCAGAACCTTCAGCTTGGTTGTCTGCCATGTAAACTAACATTGAGTTCATAACAGGACCAGGCCATGTACGACTTCTAAGATAGAAAATACCGTCTTGACCAGCTTGTTCTACGAAATTTGATGATGCGATTGTGTACACTTCTGATTTAATCCATGAAGTTGGCTTTGGATCGCCACACTCTTGCTCAGGCTTAACAACACAGTTGTGCCAGTTATCATCTCCACCCCATTCTCCCATATCAACAGAAACCATGTTATATTTTCCGATCATAGAAGTTGGAGACCAATAATAACCAAACCAGTTCTCACCTCTCTCAACAGCTTTTGCCATTGAACCATCAAGACCTGCAGCAGAACCAGGATCAACTAAGAGCCATCCTTTTGCTTCCATGTCCCAACCTTTATATTGTTGAGCATTGATTAATTGGCAACCCCAACCAGCTGGACAACCTACAAAAGCTCCTTTTGATGAGTCTTCAGGGTGTGGAAATAAATCTGGTCTTGCTAAAATAGCTTCAGCAGATGTTAACTCTGGGTGAGCTTCTAAAGTTGCAGGTGGAATCCACCATCCCTCACCAAGACCTGTAATAGGGGCTTTGTTAAGAGATACTATTGTACCTTCTGCTTCAGCAGCTTGTAAAGGCACTAGAGCAGCGTTTGCCCAAAATTCTGGAGCTACGTCTGGTTCACCTTTTTCAGCCATACTTGTAAAAGTAGGCATAGTTGCACCTTCTACTAATTCAACTTCACAACCAAATCCATTTTCTAAAATGAATTTATCAACTTCTGCCATAAGATTTGCTGACGCCCAGTTCATATTAGCAACTGTAAGCGAGCAAGCAGAGGCAGTAGTTGTAATTGAACTAAAGCCTAAAGCTAGAAGCACTGTGAAGAATATATTTCTCAAATATGTCATATTTGTTTTCTCCTCATTTATAATTAATAAATATTTATTAGTCTTAAGAAGTTTAGTTAATCATTTACGCTTTTATCATGCAAATTATTTATGGGATTTTTTTTTGAGTAATTTTATGATTTTCCTTGAATAGCTCAAAAAAAGTTATCTAATTCTGATGTGCCAAATTTCGACAAATCAACAGCATATAAATTAGCTCAAGAAAAGTTAATAAAATCAGGCTGTTCTGAGGATAATACACATGGAATTATCGATGGAATACTAGATGCAGAATTTAGTGGGATTAAAAGTCACGGTTTCCATTATTTGCCAATTTACTGCAATCATCTGAAAATTGGAAAAATAAAAGGAAAAGCTAACTCGTCATTTGAAAAATTATCCAATTCTGCTCTCAAAGTTAACTCAGATAATGGCTTTGCTCATAGTGCTATTAATAAAGGACTCCCTTTATTTTTCGAAATGTGCTCTAAAGAGGCTATTTCATGTATGTCAGTTTACAATTCTTACAATTGTGGGGTTTTAGGTTTTCATACTAAGCGAATTGCGGAAAAGGGTTTTATCGGTCTTGGATTCACTAATGCTCCAGCCTCCATTGCTCCTTTGGGCGGAGTTAAACCTGTTGTAGGTACCAATCCTTTTTCTCTAGCTGTTCCTTTCGATGGAAGAGCTGAAATTATTATAGATCAATCAGCAAGCGTAGTAGCCAAAAGTGAAATTTCTGTCAGAGCTAAAACAGGAGAGCCTATACCAGAGGGATGGGCTTTCGATAGTGAGGGCCGTACAACAACTGATGCTCAAGCAGCTCTCAAAGGAACTATGGCACCAAGCGGCGGGTATAAAGGTTTTGGAACTGGTTTACTTGTTGAAATTTTTACTGCTTGTATTGCTGGTGGAAATTTAGGAACCCAAGCATCTTCTTTTGCGGGCGAAGATGGAGGCCCTCCAAGCACAGGACAATTCTTTATAGCTATTGATCCAGAAAAATTTAATCCTACTTACAAAGAGTCATTAAATTCTCTAATAAACTCAATCACAGAACAAGAGGGTGCGAGATTACCCGGCTCTAAGCGACAAGCAGCTTTTCAGCAAAACCAAAATCAAGATATTGAAATTACTGACCAGCTACTTGAACGAATTAATCAAATTTAAAATCTTTTTTTGATTAGCATGCCAATGGACATAGCAATAAAAAAGATAAAGACATTGCCATCAACTTGAGTAAGTGCAGAGATAGCAGGACCTGGACAAAATCCAACCAGTGCCCATCCAATTCCAAAAATTGATGAACCAAAGATTAAAGGACTATCGATATTTTTATTTAATTGCTGGTTAAATCCTCCCTCCTTATTAAAAAGTGGGGCTGACATTTTTTTACTTAATAATAAGAAAACAGGCATACTAACAGCAATCGCGCCAACCATCACAAAGATCAGTGATGGATCCCAGTTTCCAAATATATTAAAAAAACCCATTACTTTAGTGGGATTAGTCATCCCAGCAATCACAAGCCCAATTCCAAAAATGATACCGCTAGTTAAGGGTACAATAATATTTTTCATCATTACAGCGCCACCCATCCAAGTGATTTTGAAATGAGGACTGTCAACACACCAGCACCTATGAATATGCAAGCCCCGACCATTGATCTAACAGACAATCTTCCAATACCACATATCCCATGCCCAAATATACATCCCGAACCCAATTGGGTTCCATATCCAACGAGTAAGCCACCTAAAATCACAATAATTGGATTAGTGTTTGGCATTTCAAAACCTAAATCATTATAGGAAAAAAAACTCAAAATGACGGGTCCTACAATTAATCCTAAAATGAAAAAAAACCCCCATAGAAATCCAGATTTATTAATAGAGATTACATTGAAATAAATTTCACTGATACCAGTGAAATTACCTCTTGTTAAATAGAGAATGGCAATAGCCAGTCCTATAATTAATCCACCAAGGAGAGACTCCATTGGGGTAAAGTTTACTATGCTCATTAATACTCCTTTTATTTTTTAGTGACTGCATAAGGAGCAAAACTTGTATCAGGCTTTTTTGTTCCTGTTTTGATATTTTTAGCTGGAATACCAACCATGATACCACCTCTAGGCACATCTTTTGTGACAACAGCATTGGAACCAATGCGTGCACAATTTTTTACTATTACTGGTCCTAAAATCTGTGCTCCTGATCCGACAATTACATCATTTTCTAAAGTAGGGTGTCTTTTAATACCTACTTGTTCTGATGATTTAATTGCTGGTGATATGCCACCTAAAGTTACCCCATGGTACAATGTTACATTGTCACCTATTTGAGCTGTTTCACCTATGACAACACCCATCCCATGATCAATGAATAAGTTTTTACCTATCTTGGCAGCTGGGTGTATTTCTATACCAGTTAAAAAACGTGCCAACTGTGAAATCATTCTGGCAAGAATTTTTAAATTAAGTTCCCAAATAAAATTTGCTATTCGATAAAAAAAAACTGCTTTTACACCTGGGTACGTTAGTAGCACTAAAAGTAAAGAAGTAGCAGCAGGGTCACGTGATTTAATAGACTCAAAATATTTTTTTAGCTGATCGAACATATATTTATATAAGAAATGGGGACTATATCTTCTAGATCAAGATACTCAATAATAAATACTTTTAGTGCAATCACGAAATTGATAGAATTCTATTTAATGTTTACCATTGAAAAACCTAAACAAATTCATATGAAAAGCTGGGAAAATATCATTGAGCTGTCTCTTCCCTCTCATAATTTCCAATATGAAAATATTAATTTTGATATGTTTTGGAATAATATTTTTCAGGATGATTTCTTTGCTTTCGCAGCTAAAAATGAGGATAAATTCATGGGCATTATTGTGGCAAAAATAAACGAAACTTATTATCAAAAAATAATTGAGCTTGATGTTCTATTTGTATTGCCGGATTTTAGGAAAATTGGAGTCGCACGTGCCTTGGTAAATAAAATTGAGTCAATTTCTAAAGAAAATAAACTCGATTTAGTTATTAAAGGTGTAGAAAAAAGCAATTTATTAGCACAAAAACTTTTTATAAATTATGAAGAAATATCTCGAACTCGTTTTTTCAAAAAAGCCTAATTGATTTTTTTGAATTTTTGTATTAATTAAAATTTATGGCTGATGCAAATAATAATGGTGAAAACTACGAAAGCAAAAATAAGTGGGTTTGGGCAGTTATTTTAGTTATTGCAATAAGTGCGATTTATGTAATGTCTAAAATTTTTACTCAGGCGCCTTGGCAGTATCTGTAGAGGCTTTTAGCTCTCTCTCAAACTCTCTCAACCGTTTAATTACACTAGCCAACTCTATAATAGTTGGCCATGATTTTAGGAGATATTGCAGTGAACCTTCAACTCTACCAAATGCACGAATAATTTGTTGCATAACGCCAAGTGTAACAGCGCCAGCAACAATTGCTGGTGCTAAAAACACATATGCGCTTAAAACATTTGCTTGCAAGTATGCAATTCTTCCGATGTTGAAATAAAAATACCTAATGTAAGATAAGTAATTTATTTTTCGAACATCATCAAACAACTCATTAATTGTTTTTGGTCGAACGGTTTCATCATCTTCAGCAATTACTAACATTTTTCTATATGCAGCTTCCTGTTTCTGTAAATCATATTCAACTCCTACAAGTCTTAGTATAATACCAAGTAATATTAAGAAAACTGTTCCACCAATTGACCAAATTAAAGCACCAACAACTAAACCATACTCCCAATCTCCAAAAAAGAATATGGGAATTCCCGCACTTGCCGTAAGTAACACTGGTAAAAACATAAAAACAGTTATTATTGACTCAATTAAGCTCGTTCCGAGACCTTCCATAATTCTTGTAAACTTAATTGTATCCTCTTGAACACGCTGTGAGGCTCCCTCAATTTTTCGAGCATAATTGTACACACTGTGGTACCACTCCACCATTGCAGTTCTCCATCTGAATAAAAAATGTTGAGTAAAAAATGCTACTACAACATAAATAGCTATATATATTCCTGCCAAAGTAATAAATGATAACAAGCCGCTCCAATATTCCTCAATAGTAATTGCATTTGGCTCAGCAAGTGCTTTTTGTATCATGTCATAAAAAGTTCCAAACCAATCATTTATTAGAACATCTATATAAACTTGCACCCCAATGCTTCCCACTATAGCAATGGAACCTACCCAAGCCCAAAAAAACCATTTTTTTGAATTAAAAAATCTGAACATACTGTAACCCAACAATATGTGAAAAATATAAGTTTTTGAAGGCCTAAAAGTGCTACAATACGCTTAATTTATTTGAAGACTCCTGTGCTTGTATAATATCTTCATGTCAAGTATTAAGGACATTAAAAAGATTAAGCTTAATGATGAATATATATTTTTTGGTCCAGAGTCTATAGTAAGTGAAATTGCAGATAGTATGGATATAAAAAATATAGGAGCTGTTCCTATACTAAATGAACAAAAAATATTGCTTGGTGTTGTTTCGGAAAGAGACATAGTCAGAAAATGTGTCAAAGATGGAAGAGATCCTGATTTAGTCACAGCATCAGATATTATGACATCAGAAATTATAACCGTAGACTTAAAAACTTCCTCAGAAATTGCAATAAAAATTATGGGTGAAAATAACATAAGGCACCTACCAGTAGTAGATGATCAAAATAGATTAATAAATTTTATTTCTCATAGAGACCTCATAAGCTCTGTTAGAGATAGCACAAAACTAAATATAATTTTAATTACATTTATATGCATGATTATTCCGATAGTATTTCTAGTTAAGTCATTTGGCTGGATATGAAAACTAAGGGTATTATTCTTGCTGCTGGTAAGGGTACAAGATTAATGCCCGCAACAATACCTGCCTCAAAACCTTTGTTACCTCTTTACGATAAACCTATGATTTATTATCCACTCGAGACTCTAGTAAGATTAGAAATTAAAGATATATTATTTATTGTCCAAGAGGACGACCTCTCAATATTCAAAAAAACATTTGGAACAGGATCAAAGGTTGGTCTTAATTTTTCATATGAAATCCAAAAAATTCAAAGGGGGATAGCAGATGCTTACTTTATTGCTGAAAAATTTTTAGACGGCAGCCCATCAGTATTAGCATTAAGCGATAATATATTTTTAGGGAAAAAATATTTTAATTATGCTGAAGAGGCATTGAATAAAATGTTACAAATTGGGAGTAGTGTATTTGGTCTTACTGTTCCTGATCCAGAAAAATTTGGAGTTATTGAATTAGATAACAATGAAAACATTGTTGGTATAGAAGAAAAACCTTTAAAGCCAAAAAGTAATTTAATAATTCCTGGAATGTATTTTTTTGACTCTAATGCGTGTGAATTAGCCAAAACACTTAAACCCTCAGATAGGGGAGAATTAGAAATTACTGACTTAATTCAAATTTATTTATCTCAAAATAAACTAGCCCTTCAAAGACTTGATGAAACTATTGTATGGCATGATACAGGAAATGCAGATGCTTTACTTGTAGCGGCTCAAAAAGTAAAAAACTATGAAATTGATAATAAAATTAAAATGGGATCTTATGAAATTGCCGCTTATGAAAAAGGATTTATTGATAAAGAGGGGCTTTTAAAAATTGCTCAAAAATTTAGCCAATCAGAATACGGTCAGTACATCAAAAACGTTTACTTAATCTGAAAAAATTAAAAAACTTTTCATCTAAATTTTACCAATTTTATTTTTTGATTAGCATCAAGTTTAATAAGAATATTACAATATTTAGGGACATTTAAATGCATCCATTTAGATATTTTTTCATAGTGTTGAATAAATTCTTTTAAATCTTTCTTAAGCGCTAAGTCTTTATTTTTATCTCTTAATTGTAATTCCTGTTTATACTTCCAATTTAGAACATGATCCCAATGATTAAATTGAAAATAGATAAAATAATTAAATTGTGAGAATATTTTTTGGTATTTATTTAAATACTCATTATATGATTTTCTCCAAATAAAATTTTTATCCTCACACTTTTCAAGATTATTGAAATTTTTCTGAAGGTAGTTTTGATCAACTGGCTGAGCTCCAGTACACCATCCTTCAAATATAATAACATCAGCTTTCAAAATTTTCTTATAAGTTCTTTTTCTTGTATCTGAGACTTTGTCAAAAATTGGCAAATATACAGGAAATTCTTTATTTAAAATTTGTTTTATTTTTTGATTTAATGCCTCCCAATCATGGGTGCCGGGAACTCCCCTCGTGAGGAACAAGGGATGTTTATTTTTTGAGAGTTGCATCCTATTTTTTTTGGATAAATAAAAATCATCAATACTAATTATGATGACACTTTTATTTTGAAATTTTTCTAAATAAAGCTTAATTAATTTTGATAATGATGATTTTCCAGACCCTTGAGATCCAGCAATCATTATTTTGTTTTTAGATTTTAATTTAAATAGAATCTTTAAATAAGTTTTCTCAATATATTTTATATGAAAATCTTGATTGGTTATTTCTTTTAGTATTTTTTGGATGAATATTATTTCATCTTTTTTTTTAACCCCACTTAGCTGATTCATTATTTAAAAAAGTTATTACTCTTTGTTTAAATTGTACTCTTTCGTTATCATCCTCAATCATTTTTTCTAAATCTGTCTCTAGGCTTGCTAATATTCTATTTTTAGAGTTCCACTTAGATTTATCATCATCATTAAATCTTTCCTGTATTTCTAACTCATAATTTCTTCTTTCTTGTTCAGGCAAAGTCTGAGGAGCTAATTCGAATATAATTCTTATGGCTAATTCTTTGTATCTTTCATCTTTAAATTGTTTTGATACTTCATATTTCTTTGTGTTTGGCGCAGTATGAAATTCTATCATTAACTTTTTATCTTGAGGTGAGGGAAAGCTTTCAAATATTCTCTCTTCTATATTAAAAGGTTCTGGCCACTGTTTTTGATTATCCAAGTGAAGTTGAATTAATCTTGAGCAAAATTTTTCATTAGTCTTTATAAAATTAGCTCTCAGTCTAAGCTCATCAATCCCAATTTCTGCAAATTTACTATCCTTAAAACAGTAACTTTCACTGAGCAAAGTTTTTGATTTAGAGCCATCAAATACCTCACAAATTCTTTTTGCTCCGTCGTTCATTTTCTTTAGTAGTTCTTTATCATCTAAATCTTGAAGTTTTTTTGGGTCAAAAAGTAAGTTATAGATTAAATAATGATGATTTTTACCAGGTATACCTCCAATTAGGGTTTGAGCTTTGATTGTTGGTCTTCTGCCCCAAAACGTTGTGTTTGTAAAAACAGAATTACTCATCATGAATTTTTTTGGCGTTTCTCTTAATCGAAAATCATATGCAGAGTTCCATATTTGAGGACACCGAATACTTAAAATTTTATTTAGCTCAAGCGTAACTAAACTATCAAAGACAGCATCGTGAGGACCAGCTTCATAACTTATAGAAATATTGTTTAATTTAAAAATTTGATCAAGTTTCAAAATTGGATAACCCTGGTCATCTTGGTTAAACTTTATATGTTCAGGACTATAAACAGATACAAGTCTTAAAATTTCAAAAACATCCATTCTGGTATTATTGCTAGTTACCGTCATATAAAGTTCAGGCATCAAATTTTGATATAAGGTTTGTCTTAAAAAAGGTTCATCAAATTTTATATTGTTAAAACCAATAAAAATAGCTGATGGCGAAGACCACTGTTGAAATGTTTCATAGAGTTGCGCACTAGCCTCGTAGTAGTTTGGATAATTATTTTTAAAAAGATTTATTGGATCAACACCAGTAGTAATTAGAGCACCTGGTTCAAACCACTTTCCCTCACGGAGCTTTGAATGAATTTCTAATTTATCTTTTACCTCAAAGTTTTGATCAGTGAGAACCGCACCAACTTGAGTAATTTGATCATACTTATCGTTTCGACCTGTTGTTTCTAGATCCCAAAAAATGAACTGATCACTCATGCTTTTAATAAAAACTCTATTAGCAAGTTATATAAGTGGAAAGTAAACTGAAAGGAAATTATCGTAAAACTAGCCCCGGAGGAATAAGTAAGGATAGGAATAAGGTTGGAGCTAGTTTTAGAATTGATGATTTATACCTATTTTTCATAAAAAAGAAAATAGCACTTATTTAAAGGCAGGTGTGCAATTTTAGCATAGCTAAAAGCTATGTTATTAAGGATTTATGAATAAATTTTTGATTTTTTCGTAGTAAATTAAAGAACATTGAGCGCTGCAGAAAAAGATTTTTTTAGGAATATCATAGAATTTCGGATCTGCCCAATACAGGGGTTCGATAATTTTTTTTTTGCATACTTCACATTCTTGATTGGCCATAAATTAATCTAAAACTTTAATTCAACCACTCGACTTTCATCTATAGGTTCAGGGTCAAAATATGCAAGAGAGCCAAATAATCGATTATTTAAATTAAGTATTTCATCATAATATCTAGTCATAATCTTGTTAGGGCTAGCATGTGGTGCAATTTCTTTTAAATTTTCAATAATTAATTCAATATTATCTGGATCATATTTTGCCGCCACTCCAAGACTAGTGGACGTGGAGCGACTGATACCCATGTGACAATGAACTAATAAAGGCTTTGTATTATCCCAGTCATTTGTAAAATCTAATAAAGTCTGAACATGGTGTTTTTGAGGTAAAACAAAACCTTCTCTAGGTTCAGAAATATCGTCAATTAGCATTTTTAAATGTCTGTTCTCATCCATACCTTTTGGAGTATCGGGAGAAAAATTTTGATTAATGATAGTCAACATTTTATCAGGACTGTATTTATCAACACAATTCTGAATATCAGCTAAACCACAAATGATAATTGTTTTTTGCATATTAAGATTTATTAATATATAGGTTTACATATATTAGGAAAGATTATTTATTTTCATGACAACTCAATTAGAAAGTCTCAAAAAATTATCCTCCGTAGTTGCTGATACAGGTGACATTGATAGTATTCAGCAATTTAGTCCTGATGATTGCACAACTAATCCATCACTGATTTATAAAGCTGTTCAATCTGGGAAATATGATAAATTAGTTTCAGAAGTTATTTCGAACTCAAAGAGTAGAAAGTTTAATAAAAATACTGATCAAATTGACTATATATCTGACCAATTAGCCATTGCTTTTGGAATTGAGCTTACAAAGATTATTCCTGGATATGTTTCAACTGAGGTCGATGCAGACCTTTCATTTGACACTAATGCTACGGTAGAAAAAGCAAAGCAAATTATCAATAGTTACGAACAATCAGGTATTGGTCGAAATAGAATTCTTATTAAAATAGCTGGAACTTGGGAGGGAATACAGGCAGTTAAACAATTAGAGGCTGAGGGAATTTCATGTAATTGCACTCTAATTTTTTCATTAACTCAAGCAGTAGCCTGCGCTGAAGCAGGAGCATTTTTGATATCTCCTTTTGTTGGAAGAATTCTAGATTGGTTTAAAGCCAATACATCTAGAGACTATGACTCCTCTAATGACCCAGGTGTCGAAAGTGTTGAAAAAATTTATAACTATTTTAAAAAATACAATTTTAAAACCGTTGTGATGGCAGCATCTTTTCGAAATAAAGAGGAAATACTTAATTTAGCAGGTTGCGATAAGCTCACCATAAGCCCAGCTCTTTTAGCAGAACTTAGTCAATCTAACGAAGAGCTGCAGCCAAAATTAACATTAGAAAAAGCAGCTACAATAGACTCTCCAAGAATAAATGTTAATGAAAATTCATTTCGATGGCATTTAAATGAAAATCAAATGGCTTCTTTTAAATTGGCTGAAGGAATAAGACTTTTTAATAAAGATATGTCGAAACTTAAAGATTTAATACAAGCTCAATTATAAATATTGCCAAAACCGAACCAAAAATATAAATATTAGTTATGAAATTTAGAACCAATATCTCGGTCCTTGACCAATACTCCTCTAGTAATATTTCCAAAATAGCATTCTTTTTATTAGGTATAATTCTTTTGTCTGTTTCCAGTAAAGTATCAATACCTTTTTATCCTGTGCCCATGACTTTTCAAACTTTTGTTGTTTACTTTATTGCTGCATCGATGGGTATGATTGGTTTTTATTCTACACTTAGTTATGTGATTTTAGGATTAATGGGGCTTCCTATTTTTGCTGCTGGCGGTGGTATAGGTTATGTCATGTCACCAACATTTGGCTTTTTATATGGAATGATTTTGGCTTCACTTACAATAGCATATTTTTCAAAAGACTTATTTGAAAAGAAGATACTAAAGATTTCATTTGCAGTTTTTGTAGGTGCTTTGATCACATTCGCATGCGGAATTATCCACTTGGCTAGTTTTATTGGTATCGAGAAAGCCGTTATGGCTGGTCTAATCCCATTTATATATAGTGAACTTTTAAAAATTGGTCTCGCAATTTTTGTAGTTTACTTGTTAATTAAAAAAAATTAATCGGGAACAAAGTTTAGCACTAAACCGTTATTACAATAACGCAGTCCAGTTGGCTTTGGCCCATCTTTGAATACATGTCCATGATGACCTTCACATCGTGAACAGTGGTACTCTTTACGCGGAATTACAAGCTTAAAATCAGTTTTAAACTCTAACGCATTGGGGAGGTAATCAAAAAATGATGGCCAGCCAGTTCCACTATCAAATTTCATATCAGAACTAAACAGAGGCTGTTCACATCCTACACAATGGTAAATTCCTTTTCTTTTTTCATTGTTGAGGGCACTAGTACCTGGTCTTTCAGTTCCTTCATTTCTTAGGATATAATATTCTTCATCATTTAAACGTGTTTGCCACTCTGAGTCAGATAATTTTAGTTTTTCAATCGCCATGGCTTTTTCAAAATAAGATAATATACCCAATCCAATGAAAGAGATAAACTTCCTTCTACTTAATCTAATCACTTATTAAAAAGTATAATTAATAGTGATGAAAACTCTACTATCATTAATTTTTATTTTGTCTTCTACTCTTTCTTATTCTGCGGGTACTGATAGTGGGAGTAATTCCTCATCTAGCGGAAGTAGTTCATCATCAAATTCCCCAAAAGGCCCCTCCTTAAACAATAACATTGATGTAAATATCGAGTACCACCGAGCTAAAAAACTAATTTATAAAAAAGAATATGAAAAAGGCCTAAAAATACTTGAAAATATTGAGAGTGAAAAACCTTTTGGTTATACAAAAGCTGATCTTTATAACTATATGGGCTTCGCATCTAGAAAACAACAAAACCCTAACTATGAGAATGCTGAAGACTATTACTTAAAAGCTTTATCCATAAACGAGGATCACATTGGGGCTCTAGAATACTTAGGCGAACTTTACTTTGAAACTAATCGAGAAGATATGGCTAGATCCTTACTTGATAGATTAGGTATGTTAGCTGGTGAGGCAAGCAATGAATATAAAGAACTTTACGATTTGCTTAACTAATTTTTATGAAAAAATAATTATTTCTTTTTAGCTCTTCTTTTGGCTCTACGTTTACGTGAACCAATTTTCCTGCGTCCACGATGCTTTTTTGGATATCCCATAGCGAGGCACTATAGTGATTTTGGTTAAAAAAATAAACATATTTTTTTCATATCTTTAATATATTTTATGCCAATGAAGTCATTCTTCCTCGTTTTAGTTGCGGGTTTAATTCTCTCTGTTGGTAATGGATTTAGGATGTCATTAGGAATCTATGTTCCTGATTTATTAAGTTCCACAATTTTTGGGGCATCAATGATTGGATTAACTTATGGGATTTTCAACTTACTATGGGGGTGCATGTCTCCTATTGCAGGAGCTTTTGCTGAGCAAAAAGGTTATGTAAAAACTCTGATAGTTGGATTTATTGGAATTTCAATCAGTTTTTATATTACTTCTTCTGCCATAAATCCCCTCCATTTCCTTTTTGGTTTAGGGTTTATAGGAGGTTTATCAGCAGGTATAATTTCTGTTCCAGTTATAATTGGTGGTGTTTCCAAATATTTTGAGGATGACAAAACGAGAAGCACAGTAACGGGAATTTTAATGTCACTCGCTGCAACTGGCATGTTTATATTTACACCCATACATCAGTTTTTAGTTTCTACTTTTCAATGGAGCCTATCATTTCAAATAGTATCTATTTTCTTTTTATTATTTATTCCAATGTCTTTTATCTTTTTGATTCCAAAACCAGAAAAGCAAAGTAAAAAAGAATACACCTCAAGAAAGATTTCTGATGTTATCAAAACAGCCTTTCAAGATAAAAGTTATCAATTTTTAATCTTAGGCTTTTTTGTTTGTGGACTTCATGTTGCTTTAATATCTAACTATCTTCCTGTCTTTGCTAAAATTAAAGGACTAGAAACCACTATTGCAGCTACAGGCCTAACCTTGGTTGGTATCTTTAATATGATAGGTACTCTGATATCTGGCCGTGTCTCAGGTATAGTCAAAAAGAAATATATTTTATCTTTTATTTATTTTACAAGAAGTATTGTAATTTTTTTACTTTTGATCCTCCCTACCAATAATTTTATTATAATCGC
>CABYWI010000005.1 GCA_902522585.1 uncultured Alphaproteobacteria bacterium | reverse complement strand
TGGGAATGGGTGACGTGGTCTCCTTAGTAGAAAAAGCACAAAAAGATTTCGATAACAAGGAAATGGAAAGTCTTCAAGCGCAAATGATGAGCGGAAAATTTAACATGGAGGGAATGTTAAAACAATTTTTACAAATGAAAAAAATGGGGGGAATGTCTGGGTTAATGTCCTACATGCCAGGTGTTGGGAAAATTAAAAGCATGATGGAAAATGCAGATTTCGATGAGAAAATTATTGATCATCAAATTGCAATTATACGATCAATGACCAAACAAGAACGTTCTGATCCCGATATTTTAAAAGCATCCCGAAAGAAAAGAATAGCCTCGGGCTCTGGAAGACAGGTTCATGAAGTCAACAGACTTCTTAAACAATTTGAGCAAACTAAAAAAATGATGAAGCAAGCTCAAAAACCAGGTTTCGCTAACAAGATTAAAAATCTTTTAGGCGGGAACCAAATGCCAACGATTGAATAAAATAAGAAAGGAGAAATCATGGCAACAAAAATTAGACTAGCAAGGGGAGGTTCCAAAAAGAGACCTTTCTATAGAATAGTAATCGCAGACGAAAGAGCACCACGTGACGGTAACTTTATTGAGAAGATTGGAAACTTTAATCCTATGGTCCCAAAAGATCATAAAGAAAGAGTGGTTATCAGTAAGGAGCGTGCTGAACATTGGTTAAAGGTAGGAGCACAGCCCACTGATAGAGTTCAAAGAATTTTAGCTGATTTAGGAATGATGGACGCTCCTAAAATTACTGAAAAAACAAAAAAACATTTACCAAAAGCAAAAGCGCAAGAAAGAACCAAAGCAAAAGAAGAGGCTGCATTAAAAGCTGAAGAGGACGCTAAAACTGCAGCTGAAGCAGCAAAGGCAGAGGCAGAAAAGCCTGCTGAAGAACCTGCAGCAGAGGAACAACCTCAACCAGAAGCAGCACCAGAGGCTCCAGCAGAGCCAGAAGCAGCTGCAGAAGAGGAACAACCTCAACCAGAAGCAGCATCAGAGGCCGAAGCAGTAGCTGAAGAAACTCCCGCTGCCCCGAAAGAGGAGTCCGCTGCAAGTGAAGAGGCTCCAGCAGAGCCAGAAGCAGCTGCAGAAGAGGAAAAACCGAAAGAATAATTAATTTCTCTTGTCTTTATTAAATAATTTTATTCAAGTTGGCAAAATCGGCAGGCCTAAGGGAACCAAGGGTCTGCTGAGGCTTAATTGCTTTTTAAATGACAATCGAGACATTAATAAGTTTCAAAAATTTTATTTGGAAGAAGAGATGATAATCAATATCAAACTAGTATCTTTCGATAAGAAAAGTCCTTTAGTTACAATCAATGATATTACTGATCGATCACAAGTAGAGGGTTATGTTAATAAATATATATATCTTCAAAAAGAAAAACTTTTGCCCACAGAAGAAAATGAATTTTATTTTCACGATTTAGAAGGTTTAGAAGTAGTTGATCAACAAAATGTTATTGTTGGTAAAGTGGCCTCTGTAGTCAACTTTGGTGCAGGAGACCTTTTAGAAATTTATTTTATCAAAAGTTCTAAAAAAGAGTTTTTTCGATTTACGGAAACTAATTTTCCTAAAGTCGATATTAAAGAAAAAAGAATTACCATTAAATCTTAATGATCACTTTTCATATTTTAACTTTATTTCCTGAAAGCTTTCCTTCTGTTTTAAATGTGGGTTTAATTGGTAAGGCTTTTCAAAAAAATCTATTCAAAGTTAATTCAATCAATATTAGAGATTACAGCGAATTATCTGCAAACTCAGTGGATGATAAACCTTTTAGTGGAGGAGCGGGTATGGTTCTTCGACCAGATATAATCTCTAATGCAATAGAGAAAAATTTTTCCGCTTCCGATATCAAAAATTTTAAAAAAATTTGTTTTTCAGCCAAGGGAAAGTCTTTGTCACAAAATTATTTAGAGGAAAGCAAAGACCTAAAGAATTTTATTTTACTCAATGGTCGTTATGAAGGCATCGATCAACGTGTCATTGATTATTATGGGTTTGAGGAGCTTTCAGTGAGTAATGTTATTCTTAATGGGGGAGAGGTAGCTTCTCTTCTATTTATGGAGTCTTATATGAGATTACAACCTGAAGTTCTTGGAAATCAGAAAACTCACTTAAAGGAGTCTTTTACTGGTGATTTACTTGAACACGACCAATTCACAAGGCCTAATCCATGGATTGGACCAAATAATCAACCCTATGAAGTCCCCAACGTTCTAACTAATGGCCATCATGGAGAGATTGAGGCTTGGAAGATGCAGAATGCTTTGGAAAATACACAAAAAAACAGACCAGATTTAATGAAAAACTATTTAAAAAAAAGCAAAAATGAGTAATATATCGAGCTCTAATACAGCCCACATCTAGTATTGGATGGAGCATAAAATGAATGAAATAATTAAAAATTACGAACAATCTCAAATTCAACAAATTTTAAAAAATTCTAAGGTTACGGATTTTGCACCTGGTGATACTCTTAAAGTGAACGTTAAAATTAAAGAAGGAAATAAAGAAAGAGTTCAGGCTTTCCAAGGCGTATGTATTGGAAAGAAAAACAACGGATTAAATTCCTCTTTTACTGTTAGAAAAATATCAAGCGGTGAGGGTGTAGAAAGAGTTTTCCCACTCTATAGTAACGTTATTGAGTCAATCGAAAGAATTAAAGTTGGCGATGTTAGAAGAGCTAAGCTTTATTACTTAAGAGAATTATCAGGTAAGAAAGCAAGAATCGCTGAAAGAACTGATGGTCGTTCATATGATGACGATCAATATATTTCTACTATTAAAGATGTTGAGGCAGCTCCTGAAGAAACACCAGCAGTGGAAGAGGCTCCAGAAGCTGTTGAAGAAAAAATAGAAGCCGCTCCTCAAGAAGAAGTAAAAGAAGAAGCTCCTGCCGCTCCAGAAGAGGCACCAGCTGCAAGTGAAGAAGCTCCTGCTGAGGAACCTGAAGCTAAAAACTAATTTAATCTTGAGCAATCAAAGCCCAAAAACATTATTCGATAAAATCTGGTCTGATCATCTAGTTCGTCAAAGGGATGATGGAACGAGTTTGCTTTATATTGATAGACACTTTGTTCATGAGGTCACTAGCCCTCAAGCGTTTGAAGGGTTAAAAATTTCTAATCGATCTGTTCATCGTCCAGATGCAACGATAGCGGTAGCGGATCACAATGTTCCTACAATTAATCGTCAAAATATCGAAGATCCCCAAAGTAAAATTCAAGTTGAGACATTAGCTCAAAATACAAAAGATCATAGCATCCAGTATTTTGATTTAATGGATCAAAGACAAGGAATAGTTCATATTATAGGTCCTGAACAAGGTATCACCCAACCAGGAATGACCATCGTATGTGGAGACAGTCACACTTCTACCCATGGTGCTTTCGGCGCGCTGGCTTTTGGTATTGGCACAAGTGAAGTTGAGCACGTCCTTGCAACTCAAACAATTGTTCAAAATCCTGCCAAAAATATGAGAATTTCCGTCAATGGAGACTTGCCGTTTGGTGTCCACTCTAAAGATCTTATCCTTTATATAATAGGTAAAATTGGAACAGCAGGCGGAACAGGCCATGTTATTGAATATGCTGGTAGTTCTGTTCAAAGTTTATCCATGGAAGCTCGAATGACTATTTGTAATATGAGCATCGAAGCTGGTGCTAGAGCAGGATTAATCTCTCCTGATCAAACTACTTTTGATTATATAAAAGGAAGACCCTATGCTCCTAAAGACTCTCATTGGGATCAAGCAGTTGAGTATTGGTCTTCACTTCCCTCAGATAGTGATGCTCACTATGATCATGAAATTGTTATTAATAGCTCAGAGATTGATCCTATGGTTACTTGGGGAACAAGCCCTGAAGATGTTATTGCTGTTAACGGAACTGTTCCAAGCCCTGATAGTGCAAAGTCAGAAAATAAAAAGAAAAGTATCGAACGTTCTCTTGATTATATGGGCTTAAAGCCTGGTACAAAAATGACAGATATTAAACTCGATAAAATATTTATCGGTTCTTGTACTAATGGTAGAATTGAGGATCTACGTAAGGTTGCATCAATCGTAAAAGATAAAAAAATTGCTTCACACGTTCAAGCGATGATTGTTCCTGGTTCTGGTTTGGTAAAAAAACAAGCCGAAGAAGAAGGTCTTGATACAATATTAAAAAATGCTGGTTTTGAATGGAGAGAAGCCGGTTGCTCTATGTGTTTGGGAATGAACCCAGATCAACTAAAACCAGGGGAGCGATGTGCATCGACCTCTAATAGAAATTTTGAAGGTCGTCAAGGTCGAGGTGGTCGAACTCATTTAATGGGCCCTGAGTTAGCCGCAGCCTCAGCTATCAAAGGTAATATCGCTGATATTAGAGATTTTTCATAATGGATAAATTTACAACACTTCAAGGTATCGCCGCCCCACTTCCAATAGTAAATATCGATACTGATATGATTATTCCAAAACAGTTTTTAAAGACGATAAAAAGAACAGGCCTAGGTGTTAGTCTTTTTTATGAAATGAGATATGACACTGAGGGAAAATTAATTGAGGATTTTGTTCTAAATACTAAACCTTATGATAAATCTAAAATTTTATTAGCAGGTGATAACTTTGGTTGTGGATCAAGTAGAGAGCATGCACCTTGGTCTTTAAAAGACTTCGGTATTCGTTGCGTAATTTCAACAAGTTTTGCTGATATTTTTTATAATAATTGTTTTCAAAATGGAATTTTGCCCATAGTCGTTAAAGCCGAAGAATTAGATCGACTTATGAGTGCAGCTGGAAGCCAATTAGAATTTAATATTGATTTGCCTAATCAATCCATTCAGGTTGGAAACCACTCTTTTAATTTTGAGATAGAGGATCATCGTAAAGAAAGACTTTTACAAGGGTTAGACGACATCGGTATTACGCTTGGCTACAAAGAAGATATTGCTACTTATGAGACTGACAAAAAAAACCAAAAGCCCTGGCTATTTGGAGATCTATAAATGAGTTCTAAAATTTTAGTCCTTCCTGGTGACGGCATTGGTGTTGAAGTAGCAGATCAAACTATTCGAGTAATAGATAAACTGAATGATTTAGGTTTAGATGCAACCTATGAAAAAGAGTTAGTGGGTGGCGCATCTTATGATGCAAATGGCGAACCTTTAACTTCAGAAGTTTTAGAAAAAGCTAAACAATCAGATGCAATTTTACTTGGCGCTGTTGGCGGCTCCAAATGGGATGATGTTGAGCGTTCCAAAAGACCTGAAGCAGGACTGTTAGGATTAAGAAAAGAATTAGAATTATTTGCTAATCTTCGACCGGCACTTGTTTTTGAAGCGTTGGCATCTGCATCTACATTAAAAGATGAGGTAGTAAGTAATCTTGATATTATGATTGTCCGTGAACTGACGGGTGGGGTTTATTTTGGACAGCCTCGTGGCATTGAAGATACTGCTGAAGGCAAAAAAGCTGTTGATACGCAAGTTTATTATGATTATGAAATTGATCGTATTGCTCGCGTTGCTTTTGATTTGGCGAGAAAAAGAAATAACAAAGTTACTTCTGTTGAAAAAGCAAATGTGATGGAAACAGGCGTGCTCTGGAGACAGGTAGTCAAAGATACTCATCAAGATTTTTCTGATGTTCAGCTTGAGAATATGTTAGCTGATAACTGTGCGATGCAACTCGTGCGTAACCCTAAACAGTTTGATGTAATTGTTACAGATAATTTATTTGGAGATTTATTGAGTGATTGTGCTGCGATGCTTACTGGATCTCTCGGCATGCTTCCCTCAGCCTCCTTAGGGGCAGAAAATAATGGAAAAAGACATGGTTTATTTGAACCTGTTCATGGAAGTGCTCCTGATATTGCAGGACAAGATAAGGCTAACCCGATTGCTACGATTTTAAGTTTATCTATGATGTTAAAATACAACTTAAACCAGTCAGAACTTTCTGACAAAGTTGAAAGTGCTGTTCAAAAAGTTTTATCTGAAGGTTTCAGAACCGGAGATATTTATACAAGTGAAAATCAAACTCTAGTTTCATGCTCTAAGATGGGCGATCTAATTATCGAAAGAATTTAAGTTGGCATCCCTAAAAAAACCAAAAATAGCCGTCGTCGGTGCAACCGGAAACGTTGGACGAGAAGTTTTAGATATTATTGATGAAAAAGAAATCCAATATTCTGATTTGGTGGCATTGGCTTCCTCTCGATCAAAAGGAAGCACAATTGATTTTGGGGAAAATAAATCCATCATTGTTGGAGATTTAGCTGAATATGATTTCTCGGATACTGATATAGCAATCTTTTCACCAGGTGCAAAAATTTCAAGTGAGTTTGCTCCAAAGGCTGCAAAAAAAGGTTGTATCGTTATTGATAACACATCGCATTTTAGAACAGACCCAGATGTACCTTTAGTTATTGCAGAGGTAAATCCTGAGGCTCTTAAAAATTTTAGAAATAAAAATATTATCTCCAATCCTAATTGCTCAACAATGGGAATGCTAGTTGCTGTCAAGCCACTCCATGAACAGTTCAATGTTAAAAGAATTGTAGTATCAACTTATCAGTCTGTTTCAGGTGCTGGAAAAGAAGCTGCAGATGAATTATTTAATCAAACTAAATCAATCTACGCCAATGAGGCTGTTACAAAAGAAAAGTTTACCAAACAGATTGCTTTTAATGTAATTCCTCATATTGATGTTTTTCTAGAAGATGGACAAACTAAAGAAGAGTGGAAGATGTACAATGAAACAAAAAAAATACTTGATGAAAGCATTGAGTTAACAGCTACTTGTGTTCGAGTACCAGTATTTGTTTCTCACTCTTTGGCAGTTAATCTTGAATTTGAAAAAACTTACGAAGAAGATCAAGTAAGAGAAATCTTTAAATCAGCTCCTGGGCTAAAAATGATTGATTACCGAGCCGATGAAGGATACGTAACTCCGGTGGAGTCGGCAGGCCTGGACCCAGTTTATGTCAGCCGTATTCGCCGAGATCCTACCATACCTAATGGATTGAATTTCTGGTGTGTTTCTGACAATCTGCGCAAGGGTGCTGCGCTTAATACTGTTCAAATCGCAGAACTTTTGATCAAAGACTACTTAAGCTCGTAGATTTAAATTTATTTTTTTTCCTTTTTTTTGAAATGATTTGAAAAATATCGTTTGTCAAACTCTCTAATATTTTTTTCTCTGATATTTTTTGAGTCAAATAATGAGCAAATAATGCTGTGCTCAGATCACCTGCTCCATGATAGCGAGTCTTAAACTTAATTTCAGGAGTTTTGATACTCCAAGCCCCCTTTGGGCTAGCTAATAAATTGATTAATTTATTTTTTTTTGGAATACTTCTTATTAAAACAATAGAATTATTTTCAGAAGAGAATTTTTTTAAATCATTAACTACCTCTAAAAATGGATATTGACTGATATCTTTTTTATTTAGAAAACTCCATTCAAAAAAATTAGCAGATAGATATTTTGTTTTTGTAAATATGCTTTGAAAATATTTAGCTATGTCAGAATTTACATACATTCCAACACCAATATCGCCAATGACTGGATCAAGTAAAATATTTCTTTGAGTTTTCATAATGTGAGAAATATGTTTTGTGGAGTTTTTTGATGGTAAATAACCAATAATTGTCAAATCACTTTTTTTGATACCATAAGTGAAACGAACGTTATTAAAAATTTTCGAAATATTTAACTCATTTGAATGAATTTGAAGGGATGATTTTTGACCTTTATGTGATGTAAGAATAATAGTTGGAACTTCAATTAGGTTATGTTTCAGAGGCTTTAGAATTGATCGAGCAGCTTGATTTCCAACTAAATCGTTTAAAACTGTTGATTGAATGCTCAGAATTTTAGCCATTGTTATTTACTCTTTTGCCTTATAGTTGTCAAAATAGGCACAATAATATAGAAAATACGCATTAAGAATTTTAATTAAAGGAAATAAATATGTCATTTGAATTACCTAGTTTACCTTATGCAAATGATGCCTTGGCCCCTTATATGTCGGCAGAGACGCTTGATTTTCATCATGGCAAGCATCATCAAACGTATGTAACTAACTTAAATAACCTATTAAAAGACCACGAGCTTCAAAGTTCCTCATTAGAAGATATTGTAGTAAAGGCCTCTAAAGATGCTTCGATGGCAGGCATTTTCAATAATGCAGGTCAACATTGGAATCATATTTTGTTTTGGCAGTGCATGAAGCCCAATGGAGGTGGATCCATTCCATCTGAATTAGAGGGAAGGTTAAACAGTGATTTTGGAAGTGTAGAGCAATTTAAAGAAGCTTTCATTCAAGCTGGAACAACACAATTTGGTTCAGGCTGGGCTTGGCTTGCGATTGATAATGGAAAATTAGTAGTTACTAAGTCTCCAAATGCATCTAATCCACTTGTTGATGGAATGAAGCCAATTTTGGGCTGTGATGTTTGGGAGCACTCTTATTATATTGATTATAGAAATAAACGTCCTGATTATTTAAAAGCTTTTCTAGATAGCTTAGTGAATTGGGAATTTGTTGCTTCTCAATTAGATTAGTTGAAGTGAGGGCTGCATACTAGCAGCCCTCCTCTTTTATTTAAGCAGACAATAATTTAGAGTCTGCGTTAATTTTAATTTGTCTTGGCTTTTGATGCTCAGGAATTTCTCTTTCCAGATCAATACTTAAGAGCCCATTTTTTAAATCAGCATTGATTACTTTTACAGTATCAGCTAATTCAAATTTTCTCTCAAAGTTACGATTAGCAATACCTCGATAAAGATATTCTGTATTATCTTCATCCTTTTCATTGCCCATTTCTCCTTTGACGGTTAGAAGGTTTCCCTCCTGAGAAATGTTAATTTGATTTTGATCAAAACCAGCAATAGCCATTTTAATTTGATAAATATTTTTATCGTGTTTAACGATGTTGTATGGTGGGTACGATGCACCTTTGTTGTTAGTTGAAAATACGGAGTCGAAGAGTCTATCAAACTCATCAAATCCAACTGATGATCTCCATAACGGAGATAAGTCAAATGTAGTCATAATTAACCTCCTTAAGCGTTAATTTTGTGCAGTTATAAACCTGCGTTAATTTTAGAAAGTCCCATTAGGCGACTCTCTGTATAATTTATTTGGTATAGAAAAAAAATTTTTCAAGGGGGATCTATTCCTATAAGCTTTCGTAGTTATCGACATGTATTCAATCATAGCAACTCAACCTGGTGGAATTAGCGTCCTTCAAAAAAAAGAATTTGAACTTTCAGAAATCTTGCCCAATCAAGTTTTGATTAAAAATCATTCAATTGGGGTAAATTTTATTGATATATATTTTAGAAAAGGTCTATACCCATGGCCCCAAGAAAACAACTTAGTTTTAGGTTCTGAGGGCGCAGGAATTATTGAAGCGGTTGGTGATGATGTTGTAAATTTACGTGTTGGAGATCGAGTAGCATATGCACAGGCCAATAATGCATATGCCACACACCGTATTTTAGATGCGAATTTAGTAGTGAGAATACCTGATGCTATTTCTTGTGATCAAGCCGCGGCTGCTATGTTAAAAGGCTTGACTGTTCGATACCTATTAAAAGATAGTTTTGAAGTGAAGAATCATCATACAGTTTTATTTCATGCTGCTGCCGGGGGTGTTGGATTAATTGCAGGTCAATGGATGAGAGTTTTAGGTGCAAAAGCAATTGGAACTGCAGGAAGTGATGATAAATGTAATTTAGCAAAGCAACATGGCTATGAGGAGACAATTAATTATTCGAATGAAGATTTTTTAGAAAAAATTCAAGATTTAACAAATCAATTAGGAGTTGACGTTGTCTACGATAGCGTCGGTAAAGATACTATGTTTAATTCTTTTAAAGCCCTTAAACGTCATGGAACAATTGTAAGCTTTGGCCAGTCTTCCGGTGCTTATACAGATTTACAAATGACAGATTTAGCTTTTGGTTCTTTTCACTTGACCCGCCCAATTCTGTTCCATTTTTATGCTAATCGAAATTGGTTAGAAAATGCTAGTGCAGAATTATTTGAATTAATAAGCAGTGAAAAAATTAAATTAGACCAAATTACCAAGTATCCACTTGATAATGTTGCTCAAGCACATACAGATATTGAAAATAGAAAAACGACCGGTTCGGTTATCCTAGAGATTTAACTTCACTAAAAACTTTCTTTAGAGTTTTATCTAAAGTTTCAAAAATTATTCCCATTTCATCATCTGTTGTGATAAAAGGAGGACAAAGAACAATTGATGGCCCTAAAGGTCTACAAATTAATCCGTTTTCAATGCATTGATTAGCCACTCGTTCTCCAATGGAAACAGATCCATCAAAAGGTGTTTTGGTTTTTTTATCATGAACCATTTCTAAAGCACCCATAAGACCAATACCTCTAGCCTCACCAATAAACTCAAATTCTTCAAATTTCTTTAATCTACCCATAAATATTGGCTCTAATCTTTGAACGTTTTCAATCATTTTTTCATTAATGATTATATCAATTGCTTCTAAGGCCAAAGCACAACCAACTGGATGACCACCAGCTGTAAAACCATGAGGAAATTCCTCAGCTTTGTAAGATGCTTCCATTAAATCATTTGAAATACGATCACCCAAAATTACAGCACCTAAAGGAAAAAAGCCTGATGTGATACATTTAGATGCAATCAGAATATCTGGTTTGATATTATATGTTTGTGAACCCCAAAGATTACCCGTTCTTCCAAATCCACAAATAACCTCATCTGCGATTAATGGAATATCATATTTTTTTAAAATTTTTTGAATTACTTCAAAGTAACCTTTTGAAGGAGGTATCACTCCTCCTGCACCCATAACGGGTTCAGCAAAAAATCCTGCTATAGTATCAGCACCTTCTCTAAGAATAATATTCTCTAAATCTTCACCCATTCTTTTAGTAAACGATTCTTCGTTCTCTCCTGCGTGGCCGTTTTTCCAATAATGAGGACATGCTGCGTGAATAAAACCATCCAAAGGCAAGCCAAATTCACTATTATAAGGTTTGCCTGTCATGGAAGCTGAAACAGCAGTGACACCATGATAAGAGTTAATTCTAGTAATAATTTTTCTTTTATTCGGTAAGCCCTTCTTTCGGTTGATAAACCAAAGTAACTTTACAGTTGTATCGTTTGCCTCAGAGCCTGAATTTGTAAAAAATACCTTACCTTTATTAAACGGAGAAATTTCAATTAATTTATCTGCAAGATCAACAGCAGGCTCAGCGATTCTTCCAAAAAAAGAGTGGTAGCCTGAGAATTTTTCATATTGTTTTTTTGCAGCCTCTATCATCCTCGGATGGTCGAAACCTACAACTGAATTCCATAACCCTGAGTTAGCATCTAAGTATTTTTTTCCATTTTGGTCATATACATAAATTCCTTTTGCTTGATTCAAAACAATCGGACCAAGATGATCTAAATTTTTTAGATCAGTAAAACCATGTAAGACACTTTCTGTATTAATCATCATATTCTCCCGAAAAGATAACAAGCCAAATATTAAAATTCAAGTTGAATAAATCTAGCCTTTTAGTCCATAAAACTGATAGGCCAAAAACAAATAAAACCTTTTTAAAATCGGAAAATTCATTGATTTTGGAAATGAAGTAACACATTTAGGTAATTCATCTAGTGTTATTTTTTCATCAATTATTTCTGCTATAAGTTTACCAAAGAAAGTTGAAAGACTTACCCCATTTCCGTTATAACCATATGCATAGTACTTGTTATCATTCATTCCAATATGAGCTATTTTATCGAAAGTAACCCCTACTAAACCTCTCCAAAAATACTCAAATTTAATTTCACTAAATTCTGGAAACATTAATTTAAAGTCATTTTCTAAAATTATTTTATATGTAGTTGTATTTTTATAGGAATGACCCCCTCTACCTCCAAATAAAATACGGTTATCATCTAGAAGCCTAAAATAATGCAATAGTTTTTTATTATCTGTACACAGAACATTTGTCTTCCAATCAGTAAATAAATTATTATCAATAGGCTCAGTTACCAAGATATTTGAGAGTGCTGGAATAATATTTTTATAAATTCTACCTGATATTTTTTTATTATTTAAATAACCATTAGTTGCAATTATTATTTTTTTAGATTTAATTTTTCTTTTTGATATTTCAATTTCAAAATTGCTATTTTCTTTCTTAATATATTTTACTTCAGTATTTTCTAAAAATTTAACATTTTCACTTATGTTTATCTTATTAACCAAATTACAAACTAAATTTTTTGGATTTACACCAAAACCATAATTCAATCTTATAGCTCCGACAGCTCCAGAAATGAGCTGCCTATTTTGTTTTAGAGAAGAAATAGTCAATTTTTCATAATTTATATTTAATAAATTTTTATATTTATCAAGCTCTCTTAAATCTTTGTTAAATTGTTTCGTATTGTAATAATATGTTATTTCTCCTTTTTCATTCTTTTCGATGTTTTTACCAAGTATGTTCTCTACTAAATCGATTGCAGACTTTTGTATTTTAAAAAAATATTCCAAGTCTGAACGTCCATATTTTCTATCGATTTCTTCAAAAGATAGTTTTGTGCCACCTAAACAACAAAAACCTCCATTCCTATTTGAACCTCCATAGCCAATATTATGTTTATCAATAATGAGAATTTTTTTATCGTTATTTAAATGATAAGCGGCAGATAAGCCTGTAATTCCACCTCCAACTATTACGACATCATACGATTCATCTATTTCAGTTTTTGGAATTTGATATAGATTATCTTTATTTTCCCAAAATATATTTCCATTTTCTGCAAAGTTATAATTAAGATATTTCATAAATAATGTATTATAAATATAACAAAATTTTAGTAAGTAAGGAGGAAGAATAAATGCGAAAATTAGTATATTTAATTATGCCATTTTTATTTTTTGCATGGGGCACAGCTAAATCAGACTTAGTTGTTTCAAACTGGGATGGCTACTCACCACCAGACATTATGGA
The DNA here is from genome assembly GCA_902522585.1 of uncultured Alphaproteobacteria bacterium. Classification (GTDB taxonomy): domain Bacteria; phylum Pseudomonadota; class Alphaproteobacteria; order HIMB59; family HIMB59; genus HIMB59. The sequence goes on along the minus strand of CABYWI010000005.1, from coordinate 30,650 downwards.
CACATTTGCTGCTTCAACTGGTTTCGAAGGTGAAATGTCTTTTCATGCTACGAATGAAGAAATAATGGGTAAGGTAGTAGCTAGCAAAGGTGCTGGATATGATGTCTTGTTTGTATCATCGCCTTTTGCTGAAGCGCTTAATGAGCTAGGATTGCTTGCAACTATCAATCATAGCAAAATACCAAACATGAAAAATCTTGACTCGTGGTCTATGAATTTAGATTTTGATTTAGGAAATCAGTTTCAAGTACCCTATGCTTGGGGCACCACAGGTATTTGCTATAGATCTGATTTGGTTTCAGAAGAACCTACTAGCTGGAATCATCTTTTAAACCCACCACTAGATTTACATGGGAAAGTAACAATGTTATCTACTGATAGGTGGCTATTATCTGCAGGAATGCTTTCATTAGGTTTTTCTGTTAATGAGACAGATCCCGCAAAGCTCGACATGGTAAAAGATGTTTTAATCTCAGCTAAGCAAAATTTATTATCTTATGATGATACAACGTTTTACTCAAAGTTAGTTTCAGGCGAGGCAGTCATGGCCCATGCTTGGGATGGTTGGTGTAATTATGCAACATGGGAAAACCCAGATGTAAAATTTGTTGTACCTTCCGAGGGTTCAGACCTATGGGTTGATACCATGGTTATTTTAAAAGGATCTAAAAATATGGACGCTGCCCATGCTTTTATAAACTATATTTTAGATGAAAATATTGGTGCTTGGACCATAGAAAATATTTTGTACAAAACGCCAAACAAAGCCGCAATGGAAAAAACAATTCCTGGATTGGTAGATGCTTTCCCTAACATGGGTTACTCAGCACAATATTTGTCTTCCATGGAAACTCTTAAAGATGTGGGTGATGCTACAAAATTATATGCAACTACCGTTGCAGATATTTTAGCAGATTAATTAAAATTTAAATTAGTGGGGATAAATATCTATCCCCACTATAAATAATGTTCAAAAATAAATTAGTTCTCCCAGGTCTGACATGGATTTCGTTATTTCTCTTAATCCCATGTATCATTATTTTTACTTATAGTTTTTTTGAAAGAGGGGTATATGGAGGAATTGAATATAATTTTAATTTAGAAAATTATGTAAGATCATTTAAGTGGACCTATTTTAAAATTTTATTAACTTCAGGCCAGATTGCATTTCTGGCTGCCTCTATTTCAGTACTAATTGCCTTTCCAGCAGCTTATTGTATTACAAAAGCAAATCCTAAATATCAAATATTATTACTTTTCTTTATGATGCTGCCCTTTTGGAGTAATTATTTAATTAGAACTTATTCCTGGATGGTTCTATTGAACAATCAAGGATTGATAAACAATCTACTCATTTATATTGGTCTGATAGATGAGCCAATCAGACTTCTATATACAAAATTTTCAGTTATTGTCGGACTTGTTTATAACTATTTACCTTTTGTGGTGCTTAGTATTTATGCTTCTTTATCAACCATGAATAAGGAAATTATTGAAGCCTCTGAAGATTTAGGCGGTAATTTTTTTGATACTCTTATTAGAGTAATTATTCCATTGAGCTTACCAGGTATATTAGCAGGATTTATATTTGTTTTTGTTCTAAGTGTTGGCAATTTTATAACACCTGACCTTTTGGGAGGAGGGAAGTTTTTAATGATAGGAAATCTAATATATGATCAATTCTTATCAGCAAGAGATTGGCCATTTGGGTCAAGCCTTTCCCTTATCTTAGTTACAATTATGTTAAGTTTATTATTTATTCAGTCTTTGATCTTAGCTAGAAAAAAATTATGAAAAAGATCTACTTATGTATAGTTTTTTGTTTTTTATACATTCCAATTTTAACACTAATTACCTTATCTTTTAATAAGTCCGGGTTGCCAACAAGCTGGGGTGGTTTTAGCATAAATTGGTATTATGAGTTATTTGAAAATCAAAAAATTTTTAAAGCATTATTTAATACAATAATTGTAGCTTTTTTTTCTACAATTATAGCTGGGTTATTAGGCACTCTTCTTGCTATGGGTATGGAGTTAAGAAAATCAAATAAATATATTGAGGCAACGGCTTTTATTCCAATGATAATTCCAGATATAGTAATGGCTATTTCTTTATTATCTTTTTTTACTTTACTACAATTTACGTTGGGCCTTCATTCTATAATTATCAGCCATGTCGTTTTTAACACAGCATTTGTTTGTGCAGTAGTCAGAACAAGATTTAAATACTTTGACCATAATGTTATAGAAGCATCCTATGATTTAGGAGGAAAACATATAATAACATTTATCAAAATTACTCTACCAATTATTCTGCCAGGAGTTATAGCGGGTTCTTTATTGTCTTTCACGCTATCTTTTGATGAGTTTATAATTGCATTTTTTACATCTGGTGCTGGGTCATCTTCAACCACTTTACCAATGTTAATATATTCAATGATTAGATTTGGAGTTACTCCAGAAATTAATGCGCTATCAACTTTTATTATTCTATTTAGCTTTACTATTGTATTTATTTCTCAAAGAGCAGTAAAAGGAAAGTTATTAATATAATGATTGAGGTTAAATCAATTACAAAAAAGTTTGGAAATTTATTTGCTGTTAAAGATTTTTCTATTGGTATCAATCATGGAGAATTTTTCGCATTACTTGGGCCAAGTGGTTGCGGAAAGACAACATTATTGAGAGTGATTTCAGGTTTTGAGCTAGCTGATGGTGGCAATATATTTTTAGATAAAGAGAATATCACCAACTTAAAGCCTTTTGTGAGACCAACAAATTTGATGTTCCAATCATATGCTTTGTTCCCGCATTATAATGTTTTTAAAAATATTGCATATGGATTGGAAAGAGAAAAGCTTGAAAAACAAGAAATATCAATAAGAGTAAATGAAATTATTTGCAAAACAAATTTAACTGGACTAGAGGAAAGGTATCCTGATCAGTTGTCAGGCGGACAAAAACAACGGGTAGCCCTAGCAAGATGTTTAGTTAAAAAACCTAAAGTATTACTACTTGATGAACCACTAACAGCTTTAGATAAAAATTTAAAAGAAAAGATGAAAATTGAATTAAAGAACTTACAAAAGCAATTTGGTATTACATTTATAATAGTTACCCATGATCAAGATGAGGCATTAGCATTAGCAGATAGAGTTGCCGTAATGAATGAAGGACAGCTTGTTCAAGTAGGAACTCCTAAAGAAATTTACTCAAAACCTAAAAATTTATTTGTAGCTGAATTTATTGGCAAAATGAATTTTTTCCAAAAATTAAAAATTGAGGGAAATAATTTTTATTTTCAAGATAATAGCTTTATAACTTTGCTTGAAAATAACTTTGAAAATCCCCAATGTGTTGGGATTAGACCAGAAGACATACTTTTAAAAGCTAATGGTAATACAAACTATAAATTTGAAGGAAAAATTATTGATATTATTTATCACGGACAAGAAAATGAAGTAATTATAAATTCAAAAATTTCTGAAGAGCCAATTTTAATAAAATGTCATAAGAACCAAGAATTAATTTTGAACACAAATATTTCATTATATTGTGCCTTAAGTTCTTTTAGGCTATACTGATTTAAGATTAGGAGGAAATTGATTTGAAAACTATTGCTTTTTTCCCAGAGGCCGCTTTTGGTCCAGCTCTAAATTCAGTAGGTATTGCCCAGGAGGTAAAAAAATTAGGACACAATCCTGTATTTATTTGTGATAAAGGTTTTGAGGGAGTTTTTTCACAATATGGTTTTGAAGAACATCATGTGAATATGTCTGAGCCTATGTCTGCAGAAGAGATGGCTAAATATTGGGTTGATTTTATTAATGGTCACATTCCAAATTTTAATAAACAACCGATTGATCAAATTGAAAATTATGTAAAAGATTGTTGGGATGCAATTGTTGAAACATCTGTATGGGCAGAAAAAGATCTCCCTAATGTACTTAATAAAATTAAACCTGATGTTATTTGCATAGATAACGTCATCTTATTTCCAGCAACAAAACAATATGGAAAACCATGGGTTCGAATCATTTCTTGTAGTGAAAATGAAATTCCTGATCCCAAAATCCCTCCTCATTTATCAGGATGTGGTGAGAGTGATTTAGAAGGTTTTAAAAAATTTAATGATAAATTTTTAGAGACAGTGAAACCTATTCATGAAAAATTTAACAAGTTTATCTCTGAATGTGGTGAGCAACCATACCCTTTGGGCGAATTTTTTGAAGCTTCTCCTCATTTAAATCTATTGCTATACCCAGAACCAGTTAAATTTAAAAGACAAAATGCTTTAGATCCAAATAAGTTTCAATATTTGCATGGATGCGTGAGAAATGAAAAAAAATATATAGTTCCTACTTTTAAAAAAAATAATGACGGAAAACTTATTTACTTAAGCTTTGGTTCGCTTGGAGCGGGTGATACTGATTTATTCAAAAGACTTATTAGTGTTTTAGCAAAAACAGATCATAGAATTTTATTAAATGTAGGTGACTATAAAGAGGAATATACAAATATTCCTGATAATATTCATATTGACTCTTGGTATCCTCAACCATCAGTCATCCCTCAATGTGATTTGGTTATTCATCATGGAGGAAATAATAGTTTTACCGAATGTCTTTATTTCGGAGTACCAGCTATTATTATGCCTTATGTTTGGGACGGCCATGATAATGCAACTCGTGTTCATGAGACAAAACATGGTTTGAAAATGCATCGTAGTGATTGGGATGACGATCTATTAATTAATAATATAAATTTTTTACTAAATGATGAGCAAATTCAACAAAACTTATTAAGCACTTCTAAATTCATGCAGTCTGATAACGGTTCTAGTAAGGCAGCTAAACTAATTTTAGATTTAGCTTAATTTATGGAAAGTAATGTAGATTATTCTCTCCCAATTAAACTTAAAGATGAAAACTCGTTTGTTGATTGGGGAGCGGTTGAAAGACCAATTGGAGAAAAAATATCTCAAACTTCTGGTTTTTTAATTTCAAAAAATAAAACTCAAGAGTCAGGTTATTGGCAATGTACTGAAGGATCATGGAACTGCCATGTTACAAATACTGAATTTTGTCATTTTTTAGAAGGAGAATGCACTTATATATCAGATAAAGGTCAAGTAATTGAAGTAATTCCAGGCACAGTTGCAATTTTTCCAAAAGATTGGAAAGGCACTTGTTCAATTAAAAAGAAGATAAAAAAGTATTACTGTATAATTTTTGATTAATTAAAGTTTTTTTACTCCACAAATCTATAGAAATTTTCTAAGTAAGGCATTTCTCTAAATGGTATTTCAATAATCTTTGTGTCAGCTAAAAAATATCCGATAAAAAAGAATATAATCAAAAAAATTAATTTTAGCATTTGTGAAGACATTATTATAAAAATGAAAAAAGGGTTAGGACAATAATGCCCTAACCCTCTTAAGAAAGAAGTGGCCCACTAAGAAAAAAGCCGCTTCTACAAGGCTGTAAAAATAGAGATTTTCTCTCTTAAACCCATTATAATTTGACGTGAAAACAACATCAAGAAAATTGAAATATCTACAATATCTAGAACTAAATGAATTCATATGCTACTAAACCTAGTAATTAATTTAATTTAAATGTTCCGAATCCTTGCAACAATTCCCTATTTGGCCCTCTTGATTTGCGGCATCATTTTACTGTGTTTCACTTCCATTCTTATCCCATTTGGTACAGAGGGCGATTTGGAAATTTTCAGTTTACTCCTAAGTGAAAGTTCTTGGAAATTTAGAGAAGCAATAAATGTTCATCTCCTTTTTTCCAACTTTCTTTATTTAATTTTTGAGTCATTTGAAATTAACGTTATTTATGCATTTAGATTTCTTAATTTAGTTTATTTTTCTTTATTGATCTTAACTTTATATAAAATCATAAAATTACAATTTTATGATTTAGAAATTATACCGACAATAACTGCTTTAACATGTACAGGTATAATTTTTTTAAGTTTTATTTCTTTAAATGGAGTTTTATTTGTAGGCTTTTTATCTTTAGTAATTTTTTATTTTCAACTTAAATTTTTCATGGATGAAAATATTTATAACAGTTTTATCTTAGGTTTATCTTGTATCGTTGCTCTATGCATAGGCAGTTATTTCTTTTTAATTATCGTAACAACCCTATCAATTTTAAAAATATTTGATTGGAAATTAGAAAAAAATAAAAGATTAGCTATTTTGAGCAATCTTTCTTTTATTTATATATCATCAGTTGTTTTTATTATTTTAGATCAGATCTATGGAGATAAATTATTTTTAAATATCGATTTTGATTTATCTACAATGCTCAATAAAGTTTATCTTACAATAGTATTATTATTACCGATAGTTGGTATTTTTATTATTTCTTTTTACTTCAATTTTCTAAAAAAAATAAATTGGAATAAAGATTTATTTCTTTATTTATTATTAATAGTTGTATCATTCTTATCTTTTATATTTTTAAATGACTTAGGGTTTTCAACGTTAATTTTTATACTCCCAATTTTGACGATTTATATATTCCGAACTTTAGAATTTATCGAAATAAAATGGCTAAGATTCTTTTATTTAAGCTTCTTCTTTTTGCCAGCCTTTATTATATACTTCGATACATCTCTTTACCCAAATATTGAATCATTGCCCAAAATAAATTATTTTTTCTATGCCTTTATTTTGCTTGGCAGTTTGATCAACCCCGCATTTCACCTAAATAAACATTCATTCATTCAGTCATATAAATCAATTATTTTTTCTTTTTTATTAATAACTTCAATATCTTTGAGTTTTATTTATCTAAATTATCAAAATAAATTTTTACATGTAGGTATAGCCGAAACTATCTCTAAGGATTTATCATGTGAATTATACAAAACTCAAATCACTTCAAATAGAGAAATACCAGCTTTAAACTTATATTTTCCAAATACTTTAAATCCATCATATTTTCCTGATTGTGAAATTCAGCTTTTATTTACTAATCTAGAGGAAACGCCAATCGATAACCCTTCCAGTATCAATAAAACTCTATTAGATTTAAATCAAAAATCCTTTATTAATGTAAACTTTACGAAACGATGAATTTTCTTAAAAAATTTCAAAAAGATGAGATAGCGATTTGTATTTATCTTTTCTTGGGTGTTTTAGTCTTTCTATTCTTTGATTATTCGATATCAAAAATTTTTTATAATATAAATTCCCAAACAAAATCATTATTTGAAACACTCACCCATTTTGGAGACTCATTATATTTTTTCACTACAACAATTATAATTTGGGTTACTATAAAAATTATTCAAAATAAAAACAAAATTCTTATTACAATTAGTGATATCTCAATTTTTATTTTTCTTAATATTTTATTTAGCGGTATTATTGTTCAAATTTTTAAACATTTAATTGGCCGTCCAAGACCTTCTTTATTTCATTCAAATGAACTATCTGCTCTAGACTTTTTTAATTTTAAATCAAGTTGGCATTCTTTTCCTTCAGGGCATACCGCTACAATTTTTGCTTGTATTTTTTGCCTTATATTTCTTTTCCCAAAAATTAAAAATATTTTAATTTCTATAGCCATTATTGTTGCATCTACCCGTGTTATCGTAGGTGCGCACTATGTAAGCGATATATTTGCCGGAGCTTTAGTCGCTTATATTACTACTATTTTCTTAAGAGATAAATTTTTTCAAAGATCAAAACTTTTTCAAAGTCAAGATGGTATCTTATCATCCAATGAAAATGTAAATGTAATTTTCAAATACGTTAAAAAAAAATTAATTTCACTTTTTTCTATTTATTTAGATTTTAATTTTTATTTAAAAATTTTGGCGATAATGTTGATTCTCTCAATTATTTTTTTCTTATTCCCTAATATAGATATAACTGTAAGTGGGTTGTTTTTTGGCCAAGATGGAAACTTCTTAGCTAGTGAACAAGATTGGTTTATTTATTTTATTCGTAAAATGATCTTACCTCTTTTAGTAATGCTTGTGTTCTTTATTCCAATTGCAGCAACAATTAAACAATACTTTTATCAAGAAAGAATTCTTAATAAACCTCTTAGAGATTGGATTTATTTATTTTCTTGTTTGATTATTGGTACGGGGTTAATTGTTAACTCTATTTTTAAAAGTTTTTGGGGAAGAGCAAGGCCAAATGATACCACAACTTTTGGTGGCGAGCAGCCTTTTACCATCCCGTGGCTAAATGTTGATTATTGTGAAACAAATTGCAGTTTTGTCTCTGGAGATGTTTCTTTTTTTACATTATCCCTAGCAATTTTATTAATTTTTAATAAGCAATCTTGGAAAATTTATGCCTATTTTTTAATAGGTTTAATTTCTCTATTAAGAATAATGGAAGGTGATCATTTCTTGAGCGATACTATTATGAGTTTCATAATAACTTTTATAATTATCAGAGTTCTTTATGATTTATTTAAACTCTTTCCTGAAGATTTAAATTTGAAGAGGAATCAAAATTTTAAATAAATTCTATTTTTATATAGTTATATAAATGAAAAAAATAAGATATATTTTATTTTCAAGCATCTTAATAATTTTAGTTTTAGCTTTTTTAAATAAAGAAACCACAAGAAAAATAGGAATTAACGATGAATTATTCGAATATGAAATACCTATTTATTTAAAGATCTTCGATTTTTATAATAGACATTACAATTACAAATATCTTGCCAAAAAAATTATTAATAATTCTAATAACAAAGAAGATGTAATTATAAATACAACAAGATGGATTCATAAAAATATTCAAAAAATTCCCGTGGGAGTTGAAATTGTTGATCATCATCCATTAACAATAATTGAAAGAAGGTTAGGTGTACACAGTCAATTTAATGACATACTTTCTGTGCTTTTAGTTTACTCGGAAATTGACTCATTTTTTATAAGAGAGAGATACAATGATAGTTCTTACTCATTAACTTTCTTTAAATACAATGATTATTGGTCTGTAATAGATCCCTATCATGGTATTTATTTCTTAAATGATAATGAAAAATTTGCTTCCATAGAGGACATTTATTCAACAAATTGGCACATAGTAAATTTAGACTTAGAAAAAATAGAAACATTAAATATTTCTGAAATATATAATCAAAAATTTCAAGAATATGAAGAAGTTAAATGGCATTATAAAGAATTATTGAGAGTGATGTTGAATGACATTGATTCAAGTAATCAAATTGATAAAATCAAAATTTTTGATAGAGGCGGCAGATCTTACGTCCAACAACCACTTAACAGATTAAAATTTGAAATAAATAAGTTATTTAAGTAATTTAAAAATTTATCAAACAATTAAATATTTAATAAATAATCTTCAGTGATTGGGGAGTTTTCTTTAAACATTTCTGGCGGTCCCGCAAGGATTCGAACCCTGACTAAATGATCCGAAGTCATTTGTGCTATCCGTTACACCACGGAACCTTATCTTGATTTTATTAAACTTTATAAAAATTCATAGAGGATATATTTAGTTAAAGCTTTTGTTTTAAAGTCAAAATTGTAAATTTTGATGGTCTTTCTATATATTTTAATGGTATGATTTTTTATGGGTAAATCTCGAACTGTATTGGCACTTAATGGTATTGTTATGATGATAATTGGATTTTGCTTTTTTTATTTTAATAATCAAATAAACATAGCAATGTTCCCAGGGATAAAAGAAAATAAGCTAGCGTTTGAAGTTGCGACTATACTTAGATATATAATGGGCTCGGGTATATTTACTATTGGTATTATATTATATTTATCAAGAGTTTCTGTAAGGTCTGGTGCTCAAAGGTTACTTTTGGGCTCTAGTATTGGTTTTTTTATAATATTTTTAACTACCTTATATGTTAAATATCAATTTATTTCCGTTGATATCCCAATTGTTGGTATCGCAATTTTCCCTATTTTAAGTTTACTTTCTTTATTCGTTTCAACAAGGCCCAACCAAGAGTAAGAAGCTAGCTTTATTTATTTGTATATGTTTATTTTAGATTAAATAATAAAAATTATATTATGGGTGAATATAGATATCTAATTTTTGGAATAGCAATAATATCATTAAGTTATTTGCTTTATTTAGGCCTAGCTACCTAATGTATGTATTTAAATCAAAAGTATATTATGAAGACACTGATGCTGGTGGTGTTGTTTATTATGCAAATTATTTAAAATATATAGAAAGAGCTCGCACAAATATGATACATGAAATAGGTTTTTCTCTGCAATCATTAAGTGAACAATATGATTGCCATTTTGTAGTTAAAAATATCAATTGTAATTATATACAATCAGCCAAATTAGAAGATGATTTAAATATTCAAACCAAATTTTTAAATATTAAAAAGGCATCTTTTGAATTGGAACAAAATATTTTTAGGAATAATGAGCTGATTTTTAATTCAAAAGTGATCATGGTCAATATTAACTCATCAGGCAAACCACTTAAGATACCACAATCTTTACTTTCAGTCGTAAAGAAAAATGACTAAACTTTTTCAACCAACTCTAAAACAAATTCAAAGCTCTAACCTATATGCTTTTGAAAATTATTTGACTCATCGCTATAAAAAAAAATTTAAAGATTATTCTCACCTCTGGAATTGGACTGTAAAAAACTCTAGAATTTTTTGGAGTTCGATCGCAGAGTTTTATAAAGTACCTCTTCTCTTAAAAAAAAATTCAAAATTAGTTCAAAAAAGTCCTAAATTTTGGAAAACTAATTTTTTTTATAATTTTGATACCAATTATTTTTATCTAATTGAAAAAAATAATTCTAATGATTTAGCTATTCATTTTATTGGAGAAAATAATTTTGAAGAAAAAATTACATATAAAGAGCTTAATTTAAGAGTTCAGGCACTAAGTTCTTACTACCGTTTATTAAAAATTAAAAAAGGAGATGTTATTGTTGGATATTTACCAAACATAGCAGATACGATTATCGCTTTCTTAGCATCTGCTAAAATTGGAGCCGTTTGGTCCTCTTGCTCATCTGATTTTGGATCAAAAGCAGTAATTGATAGGTTTTCTCAGTTAAAACCTAAGCTCATAATCGTTGCTGATTACTATTTCTATAATGGAAAAAAGTTTTTATATTCTAAAAATATTATTCAAATTCAAAGAAAAATAGGCAATCCTAAAATTCTTAAAACTTCCTATCCTAGTAGTTTAAATCGATCTGAACTTCAGAAAATATATAAAAATAAAATTTTCCAACAAAAAGAAAAAAGTGAATCAGTTGATTTTAATCATCCCTTGTATGTTCTTTTCTCAAGTGGCACTACTGGTCTTCCTAAGTGTATCACTCACGGGCATGGTGGTTCATTACTACAACATCTCAAAGAATTATCTCTTCATACTAATGTGATGCCAAAAGATAAGATGTTATTTTTAACCACATGCGGGTGGATGATGTGGAACTGGATGGTTTCTAATTTGTTACTGGGCTCTAGTATTGTCTTATATGATGGATCACCTTTTTATCCTTCTAAAAATCGAGTACTGCAATTAACTAAAAAATCAAAATCAAATATGTTAGGAGCAGGCGCTAAAATATATGAGGCTATTCAAAATAATCACAAAAATAATAAAAAAAATATTTTGCCAAATATAAAATGTTTTATTTCCACCGGCTCTCCTTTGAGCAAGTCCACTTTTCAATTTATTAACAAAACTTTTAACCAAAAATCTTTTATCCACTCAATTAGCGGAGGAACAGATATTGTTTCTTGTTTTATGTTGGGTGTCCCAACAAGACCTGTTTATGCAGGTGAGATTCAAGGCCCAGGTTTAGGAATGGATATAGATGTTTTTGATGAAAAAGGAAAATCTATAAAACAGACTGGAGAGTTGGTTTGCAAAACACCCTTTCCCTCTAAACCTATCTATTTCTGGAATGATAAAAACTTTTCAAAATATAAATCAGCCTATTTCGAAAAATTCTCCAATATTTGGTCTCATGGAGATTATGTAAAAAAAACTAATAATGGCGGTTATATAATTTATGGAAGATCAGATGCCACTTTAAATCCCGGTGGGGTGAGAATTGGAACGGGTGAAATTTATAGTGCTTTACAAAATTTTTCATGGATTGATGATAGTTTGGCAACCGGCTATTTAACTGGAAATGATGAGAGAGTTATCTTATTCATTAAGTCCACAAAGAATAAAATACCCTTGAACTTTACTGATTTAATTAAAAAGCATTTAAAATCAACTCTTAGTCCGCGTCATGTGCCTTGGAAAACTTTCATTGTTAAAGATATTCCAAGAACTAAGAGTGGAAAAAATTCTGAAATTCTTGTCAAAAATATAATTAATAATGATAAAGTCCAAAATCTTGGAGCTTTGGCTAATCCAGAGTCTATTCAAGAGTATAAAGAAATAATAATTAATGAGTGATATTTATATAATAGATGGTGTCCGTACTCCTATTGGCACATATCTCGGACAATACAAAAAAACTGAGTCTGTAGAATTAGGCACGCAATGTCTTCAAGACTTATTCCAACGTAATAGCAAAATAGCCACAAAGGATGTTGAAGGCTTGGTTTTGGGTCAAGTACTAACTAGTGGACTTGGGATGAATACAGCTCGTCAAGTTGCTTTAAATTCTGGCATGTCTCAATCCTCTTTTGCTTATGTGGTTAACCAAGTCTGTGGAAGCGGAATGCGTGCAGCAATTGAAGCCTCTTTGAAAATTTTCACACAAGAGTCTGATTTAGTTATTGCTGGAGGTCAAGAGAGCATGTCACGTGCAAGACATGCTTATTTAAGTAGAACAGGTGAAAAAAAATTAGGTAATAATATTTTTATTGATACTCTTGTAAATGATGGATTGACTGATGCTTTTTCTCAAGAGCACATGGGAATTACTGCTGAAAATGTTTCCAGAAAATATAATGTTACTCGACAAGAACAAGATCAATATGCATATGGATCTTATCTGAAAACATATAAAGCAATAAAAAATAAATATTTTAAAAATGAATTATGCAAATCATCTCTAAAAGATGAAGTAAGATTAGACACTACTCTTTCAAAATTAACTCAGCTTAAACCTGTTTTTAAAAAGAAGGGTACTGTAACACCTGGTAATGCATCCTCTCTAAACGATGGTGCTGCATTTTTTGCTCTAGCATCTAAAGATTACATAAGCGCAAATAAAATTAAGCCTTTAGCTAAAATTTTATCTTGGTCTTCTTCAGCAGGTAATCCCGACTACATGGGAATTACACCGATTACCGCTATTCAGAAGTTAATGAAAAAAATGTCTGTAAATATAAATTATTTTGATCTTATTGAAATTAATGAGGCTTTTGCAGCCACCTCTGTTGCTGTTCAACGATCCTTAAAAATTGATCCAAATAAATTAAATATTGCAGGCGGCGCAATTGCTCTTGGTCATCCAATCGGCTGTTCTGGAACAAGAATTGTTACAACGCTAGCACATCAGTTAAAACGCACTAAAAATAAGTTTGGCGTTGCAAGCATGTGCATTGGTGGAGGACAGGGACTGGCAATGGCAATTGAAAAATTATAGCAAATCTAATTTTGAGCAATTCATTAAAAGCGACAATAGTTCTATGTTTCGCTTCTTTATTTTGGTCAGGTAATTTTGTTATTGGACGATTAGCTTCAGTTGAAAGTTTAGTGTCTCCTTTATCACTTGGTTTTTATCGATGGGTAATTGCATTTATAATTTTAACCCCTTTTTGTTTTTCAAAATCATTCAAAGAACTGCCTTTATTAAAAAAACAACCTGGAATAATTTTTTTGATTATTCTCACCGGACCAACTCTATTTAATACTCTTGTTTATTTAGGGCTCACAGCCACTACTGTGATTAATGCATTATTAATTATTTCTACAACACCTATGTTAATCATTCTTTTTAATAAGATTCTTTATAGAATTGATACTAATCGATATCAGATGATCGGTATTATTATTTCTCTTTTAGGTGTTAGTTTTGTGATTGCTAAAGGAAATTATCAAAACATATTTAAATCTGATTTTTATTCAGGGGATCTTTTTATATTATTAGCTGTAACCTCTTGGGCTTTATATTCAATTTTTTTAAAAAAGAATGAAACTGGAGTATCAGGGTTTAGTTTTCTATATATTTCTTTTGGACTGACGGTCATTTTATTATTCCCCGTTTATCTTTTTGACATCTTCATCCAAGGAAACTATTTAAAAGTAACTCAACAATCACTTTTAGCTATTGGCTATACTGGGATATTTCCAAGTATATTTTCTTATATATGTTGGAATACAGGTGTCGCTCTAATTGGAGCCAATAAATCAGGTCCTTATTTACATTTAATGCCAATTTTCGGTGGAATCCTTGCCTTTTTTATTTTTCAAGAAACTCTTCAAATCTATCATTATGCTGGAATAGTATCAGTAATAGTTGGTATAATTATCACTAATAAAAAATAATTAATTATTTCTTAAAATTAGGAGGGAAATATTTATGGCAAAAAAAGCTAAAAATAATAAGACCATGAAAAGAAGAAGCTTCCTTAAAGGTGCAGGCGCTGCAGCACTTGGAGCTGCAACAGTTTCTTCCTTTCCAGCTCCAGCTATTTCAGGTGGACATATGGAATGGATCGCATGTTCTGCTTTCGGTAAGGCGGGCGGTCTTGGCAAAGCAATAGATAGATTTGCTAGTTATATTAATAATGCATCTGATAAGTTAAAAATCACTGTTTACCATGGGGGTGAATTAGTCCCGCCTCTTGAATCGCTAGATGCAGTTAGATCTGGTGCGGCTCAGATGGCCTACGGTGCCGGATATTACTGGACTAACATAAGTATGGCCCCATCATTTTCTGCAGCCTTACCTTTTGGTTTGACAGCACAAGAACAAAATGCTTGGTGTTACTATGGCGGAGGAATTGAAGCGGCAGATAAAGCTTATAACTCAATTGGTGTGAAATTTCTTCCAATGGGAAACACCGGTAACCAGATGGGTGGTTGGTTTAACAAAGAAATTAATTCACTTGCAGATTTTGATGGTTTAAAAATAAGAATGCCAGGTCTTGGTGGAGAAGTATTAAAATCATTTGGGGCTAACACGGTTCTTTTGGCAGGCGCTGACGTTCTTCCATCGCTTGCTTCGGGCGCAATTGATGCTACAGAATGGATTGGCCCCGCGGCTGATTTGGGCAAAGGCTTACACCAAGCTGCTAAATACTATTATAACCCAGGATGGCACGAGCCAGCCACAATCTTAGACTGTTCAATAGATATGTTTGAGTGGGAGAAGCTAGATGATGCAACTAGAGAGCTCATTACTGTCGCTTCAAAAGCTGTCAATATGGAAGTACTATCTTTCTTTCAAGCTGTAAATGACAGTTCATACCAAAAACTTATTAATGAGCACGGTGTTCAAATGAGACAACTCCCAGATGATGTTATGAACGCCTTAGGTCAAAGAGCTGGAGAGGTATGTAGTTCAATTGCAGCTGAAGACCCAGTTTCTCAAGAGCTCTTCTCTCATATTGTTGAATTTAGATCATCAATCTTAAGATGGACAAACACTTCTGAGAAAGAGTATATGAGAGTTAGAAGTCTCCCATTTACTTATCCATCTGCATAATAATTAAGTTTAATTTGCCCCCTTTTTTGGGGGCAAATGTCATATATTCAAATAATTTTGATTTTATCTAAGCCAAATCACATAAAAATTTATGGCCACAGAGGAGCTAGGGGATACTTACCAGAAAACACTTTAGATAGTTTTAAATATTTATTTGAAAACAAAATTAAAGCATATGAAACTGACATCTTATTTTCAAAAGACTTAGTTCCAGTTATTAATCATGATTTTAGATTAAATCCTTCACTCACGAAGAATAGTGAGGGTAATTGGATTAAGAATGATGACATCAAAATTTTTGATCTAACTTATGAGCAGCTGACTAGTTTTAAAATTGGTACGATTAATAAAAAATCTAAATATGGAAGAAGATTTGCTAATCAAAAAAGCTTAGGTGAAAAAAATATACCTAAATTATCTGATCTTCTTGAATTGACATCCACATATATTTCAGATGATTCAATAATTAATTTAGAAATTAAATCAACACCTGTTGAGGAAAATTTAGCACCTCCCCCTAACGTAATGGCAAAATTGATTATTGATGAAGTTAATAAAACTAAATTAAAAGATAAAATCATCTACTCATCTTTTGATTGGAGAGTTTTAACAGAAATAAAAACTATAGATCTCAAATTATCTAGAGCTTACTTAACATCTGAACTGAAAGGTAAAGTGTATGATAAATCACCTTTGTTAGACTTCATGCCTTTATACGGTAGTGATAGCAAAGAGTTACCTAGGCTTATCAAAACATTAGGAGGAAAAGCATGGCACCCCAACTGTAAAGATTTAAGCAAAGATATGGTTAGAATATCTCATGATGAAGGCCTCCTTGTGAACGTGTGGACTGTCAATGAAGAATACGAAATGTTAAGGATGATTGATTATGGGGTAGATGGGATAATAACTGATTACCCTTTAAAGTTGAGGAAACTTTGCGAAAAAGAGAATATTAGCTGGTTCTAATTTTTCAAATATCAGTAAAAGACGATCTAGAACATTAAGTTTGGAAGCCAAGTAGCGATACTTGGGAAAAGAGCAACAATGATAATTGCCAATACTTGAATTCCAATAAATGGCATTACACCTCTATACATGTTTCTTGTTTGTATTTCGTTTGGAGCAACACCTCTCAAAAAGAATAAAGAAAAACCAAATGGTGGAGTCAAAAAACTGGTTTGAAGATTGAGTGAAATCAAAATACCAAGCCACAAAGGGTCGGCGCCATTTGCTATTAGTATTGGTCCCACTAACGGAACAATTACAAAAATAATTTCTATATAGTCTAGAAAAAATCCTAAGAAAAAAATAGCAATCATAACAATTAATAAGGCTGTAAATAATCCCCCTGGAAGACTACCCAGAAAATGCTCAATCATAGCATCACCATTGAATCCCCTAAAAACTAAGGAAAACATTGAAGCACCAATCAAGATGACAAAAACAAAAGAGCTTAGTTTAACAGTATTAAGAGAAACCTCTTTTAGATTTTGAAAAGTTAATTCTCCTTTTGTAAAAGCTATAATGGCAGCCCCAACAGCTCCGACTGATGCTGACTCAGTAGGAGTTGCAACACCCATTAATATTGAGCCTAAGACTAGTACAATAAGTATTAAGGGTGGAAAAATAGATTTGAAAGCCTCTTTGTAAATTTCACTTCTGGATTTAACAGTTTGAATTGGTGGACAAGATTTGGGAAATATTCTTGCATAAAAATAGATGAAGATAATAAACATCACCACCAGCATAAGCCCAGGTAATAAAGCACCTGCAAACAAATCAATTGCTGTTACAGGATCAGGTGCAAGATCTCCTTTTAGCATCGCCGCTTCTTCATTTGCTCCTTGCAGAATTGTTGCTAATAAAACAAGCACAATAGAAGGAGGAATTATTTGACCAAGAGTACCAGCTGCACAAATAGTTCCAGTCGCAATTTTTTGGTCATATCCAGCTTTGATCATTGAGGGCAAAGAAAGCATGCCCATAGTAACTACAGTTGCTCCAACTATTCCAGTTGAGGCCGCAAGAAGCATACCTACTATTACAACTCCTATGCCTAATCCACCTTTAGTTGAACCAAAAAGTTCTCCAATAGATTGTAAAAGACCTGCTGCAATTTTTGTTTTTTCTAACATGATTCCCATAAATATAAAAAGAGGAACGGCAACAAGTGGTTCATTTATCATTGTCCCAAAAATTCTTTGAGGGAAAAATCCCATCATTCTAAAATTAAAAACTTCTAATGCATCACCAAGAAAACCAAATAACAAGGCAGAGCCAGCGAGAGTAAACGCCACTGGAAAACCAAAGAGTAGTAGACCTAAAGTCGTCAGAAACATTACAATAGCAAGTATTTCTGGAGTGATCATGTTTTAGATCCAGATAATGAGAGAACAGATTTACAAATATTAGAGATGATTTGTATAAACAAAACTATACAAAACCAAAGAATAGCACTTTTTAAAATGTAAAGGGCTGGCATTCCTCCAGCCTCTCTTGAAACCTCGTTCATTAAAAAAGAACGGTAGACAAATGGAAAGCTAAATTTCCATATGATGTACAAAAATGGAATTAATAAGAAAATATTACCCAAGATATCAACCGTTGCCTTATACTTTGCAGAAGCATCACGATAAAAGACATCAATTCGAACATGCTCATTCGCCAAATAAGTAAAACCACTTCCCAACATAAAAATAAAGCTATGAAGCCAAACATAAATTTCTTGCATCCAAATGAAGCCAATACTAAAACCGTATCTAAGCACAACTACACTGAAAACTACAATCACCATCGAGAAAGCAAAAATTCCACATAGATAACCAATATAGGTGTTAATTCGGTCAAGAAATTTTGAGATTTGAGCCAATGTGGTCATTAAGCGAGGATTATATACGGTAGTTTATGAGATAAAATAAGTAAAAAGTAGGTCGGGGCGCCAACTTCATATAAATATGAGGCTTTCTCATGCGGGGTGAGATTCGGCACCCTTGAAACAAATGTTTCGGTTCACGACCAGTGCTCATCTTAATGAATTTAGAGAAGAATTTTGAATCAAAAGTTAAATATCCTTATAAATTAACTAACAATTTTTCCACAATCTTAATTATTTGTATTTTGCATCAATTAATAAAATAATAGTTTTTTACTATAAAATTATATTTATATATATTTCGCAAATGGCACCATTATCGCCCCATTTGCAAATTTATAAGCCTTTTTTGACAATGATATTTTCTATATCTAGTAGAATTGGCATGATTGCTTTTGCTTTCTCTCTTCCTTTTTTTGCTTTGTTTGTTGGTAGTATAAATTTATTACCAGGTTTTCATTTAATTCTAAATTCTTTAATAAACTTTTTTCCAATTAAGCTTTTATTAATTTTTTGGTTTTTTATCTTTAACCACCACCTGTTAAACGGCTTTAAGTATTTTGTGTGGTCTTATGCATTAGGTTTAGAATTAAATAGAGTTTATTTAATTACATATTCAATATTATGTATAAATATAATTATGACTCTTTGCTTTTCATGGATAATTTTATCATGAGAGCATCTAGTAAGTGGAAAATTGAGAGATTGGCTTATATTGCTTTAATTCCAATAAGTTATTGGTTTATTTTTATTTTTTTACAAAATTTTTCAGATACTAATTCTTTAACATTAGCTTTTTCAAATGATTTTAATAAACTTTTAATCTCATTTTTTTTTATAATTTCTTTCATTCATTTAAGAATACAATTAATTAAAGTGTACGAGGACTACTTCAATTTTAAAAAAGTTAAATTTTTCTCCATATTAACAGATATTGGCATTTGCTTTTGCCTTTTATCATTTTTACCCGTTTTGCTTTTAAATTAATATGAACTATACAGACCATATATTAGATGTTGTTGTTTTAGGAGCAGGTGGAGCAGGACTAAGAGCTGCACTTGGTTGCTCTGAGCAAGGCTTAAAAACAGCATGTGTATCAAAAGTTTATCCTACAAGAAGTCACACAGTTGCTGCACAAGGGGGAATAGGTGCTGCGCTCGCCAATATGGGAGAAGATAGTTGGCAGTGGCACATGTATGATACTGTAAAAGGATCAGACTGGCTTGGCGACCAAGATAGTATTGAATATCTATGCTCTAATGCAGTTGACTCAATTGTTGAACTCGAACATTACGGAATGCCTTTTTCTAGAACAGAAGATGGAAAAATTTATCAAAGACCCTTTGGTGGCCATATGACTAATAATGGGAAAGGAGATCCAGCTAAAAGAGCTTGCGCTGCAGCAGACAGAACAGGACACGCTCTGCTTCATACCTTATATCAGCAGAGTCTCAAAAATAATGTTGATTTTTTTAATGAATACTTTGCTGTTGATCTATTAAAAGATGCCTCAAATACAATTTGTGGACTGTTAGCTATAAATATTGAAGATGGATCTATTCATCGATTTATTGCCAAGATGACAATATTGGCAACTGGGGGGTATGGAAGAATATTTCAATCATCTACAAGCGCTCACATCTGCACAGGTGATGGGGCTGGAATAGCTTTAAGAGCTGGATTGCCTTTATCTGATATGGAGTTTATACAATTTCACCCAACTGGTATTTATGGAGTTGGTGTACTTATCTCCGAAGCAGCTAGAGGAGAAGGTGGAGTTTTGAAAAATAATGAAGGAACAAGGTTCATGCTAAAGTATGCACCAAATGCAAAAGATCTTGCGGCAAGAGACGTTATTTCAAGATTTATAAGTAAAGAAATAAGTGCCGGTAGAGGATGTGGCCCTAATAAAGATTATATAAATTTACATCTAGAACATCTTGATGCTGATATGTTATCAAAGAGATTACCGGGTATTTCTGAGTCAGTAAAAGCTTTTTGTGGAAGAGATGTATCGAAAGAACCAATTCCAGTTGTCCCAACAGTTCATTATTGTATGGGAGGCATTCCAACAAACTTCAAAGCAGAAGTCTTGAAGCCAACTAACTCAGATAGCGAGGAGGTATGTGAGGGTTTAATGGCGATAGGTGAAGCAGCTTGTGCTTCTGTTCATGGTGCAAATAGATTAGGCACCAATGCCCTTGCAGAGCTTGTTGTCTTTGGAAGAGGTGCAGCTATTCAAGCTGGTCAAGTAATTGATCCAACGGAATCTAATAAAATGCCATCCGATGCATCCACTCAAGAAACCATTGATCGACTTCACTCCATCAAAAATAATTCTGGAGACATCTCTGTCGGTGAATTAAGGTATAAAATGCAGAAAACTGTTCAAAAAAGATTTGGTGTTTATAGAGAGAGCGAGACTTTAAAATTAGGAAATGATGAGCTTTTATCAATGTCGAAAGATCTTAAACATATAAATGTGAATGATAAATCCGATGTCTTTAATACTGATTTGGTTGAAGCATTAGAACTACATAATTTAATGCAAGTTGCTGGAAGTGTAGGAATTTCTGCTGAGCAGAGAACTGAAAGCAGAGGAGCTCATGCCAGAGAAGATTTTCCAGAGAGGGATGATGAAAATTGGCTTAAACATACGCTTTTTTGGGGAAATAGTGAGGATCATAGAATATCACATCGCCCAGTCAGAATGACAACTTTAAGTAATCAAATTTCAGTTATCCAACCGCAAGTAAGGGTTTATTAGTGGTTCAACTTTCGCTTCCTAAGAATTCAGTACCCATAAAAGGAAATTCATATTCCAATGTAGATTTATTGGATGAACAATCTCAACAAAATCACGATATCCGAGTAATAAATGTATATCGTTGGTCTGGAGATGAAAATACACCCCCTCAAATTGATCAATTTGAAATTGATGTAAAAAAAGCCGGTACAATGGTTTTAGATATTTTAAATCAAATAAAAGCTGAATTAGATCCTAGCTTAACCTTTAGAAAATCTTGTAGAGAAGGGGTTTGTGGATCCTGTGCAATGAATATTGATGGTGTTAATACATTAGCATGCCAAAAAAACATAGAAGAATGTTCAGATGTTATAAATATTTATCCACTTCCTCATATGAAAGTTTTAAAAGATTTAGTAGTAGATTTAAAAAAAGCTTTTGAACAATTTAAATCAATTAAACCTTGGTTAAGTAAAAAAACTCCAAACAATAAAAAAGAAAATTATCAATCTATTGAGGATAGAGATAAATTAGATGGAATGTGGGAATGTGTGATGTGTTTTTCTTGCAGCACCTCTTGTCCAAGCTATTGGTGGAATGAAGATAAATACCTTGGTCCAGCTGTTCTTTTACAAGCAAATAGATGGATACAAGATAGTCGTGATGAAGAAAAAAAAGAAAGATTGAATGAATTGGACGATAGTTTTAAACTGTATAGATGTCATTCGATCATGAATTGCACAAATTCATGTCCAAAAGGACTAAACCCAGCTAAAGCTATAGCTGAAATTAAAAATGAAATATCAAATATTGATAGTTAATGAATAAAATATCATTAATTGGTGCGGGGAATATCGGTGGAACACTAGCACACCTCGCAGCTCTCAAAAAATTAGGAGACATTACTTTAATAGACGTAGTGGAGGGCATGCCTCAAGGTAAAGCACTTGATCTTAGTCAATCATCTGCCGTTGAGGGTTTTACAGGAAAGATCAGAGGAACTAATGATTTTTCTCAAATGAGAAACTCCGATGTTATTATTATTACTGCTGGTTTGCCTAGACAACCTGGGATGAGCAGAGATGATCTTTTGGAGACTAATGGAAAGATTATCAAAAAGATAGGTCTTGATATCAAAAAGCATTCACCTAAAGCATTCGTTATTTGTATTACCAATCCTCTTGATGCAATGGTCTATGTTTTACAAAAGTATTCAAAACTTCCAAAAAATATGTGTGTTGGCATGGCAGGAGTTCTTGACTCTTCACGTATGAAATTCTTTTTATCTGAAGCCCTAGATGTCTCCATTAATGATGTTGAGACTTTTGTTTTGGGAGGCCATGGAGACGACATGGTTCCTTTAGTTAACTATACAACCATTGGCGGCATTCCTCTGATGGACTACATTAAAATTAAAAAAGTACCAAACTCTAAAATTAAAAAAATTGTTGATCGAACTCGAATGGGTGGAGGTGAAATAGTAAAACTTTTAAAAAGAGGTTCTGCATTTTATGCTCCTGCTAGCTCAGCTATTCAAATGGCTGAAGCTTACTTACTTGATCAAAAAAAATTATTACCTTGCGCTGCATTTCTTAATGGCCAATATAGTTTAAAAAATATGTATATGGGCGTTCCTACAATAATTGGAAGCAAAGGAATTGAAAAAATTATTGAGGTTAAACTTTCTGCTAATGAAAAATCTATGTTAAAGAAATCTGTAAAATCAGTTCAGGGATTGGTAAATGCAGTTGAGAAAATACTTAAATAACTTCAAAAGACAATGACATCATTCGGTGATAGGAGTATAAATTAATAAGATTAATGAGATCTTATAATTCCTTTCTGAATGCAAATAACGCCTCTCAAATTATTTCCATTTATAAAGATTTTATCAAAAATCCATCGTCTGTTGATGCCAGTTGGCACAATTTCTTCAAAGAATTGGCTCCTGAGGAGTTAGCAATTCTCGACGATTATGAAAAATTAGATTGGTCCAAAAAAACTCGAAGTTCAGATTTTTCACAAACTTCCTTAAATCAAGCCATCTCTGACTCCTTTAGATTGGTGATGATGATTAGAGCTTATAGAGAAATTGGTCACTTAATTGCTGATCTTGATCCTTTAGGCCTAACAGCTAAATCTAAGCCTCAAGGATTAGACCCAGAATATTATGGCTTTCAAGAAAAAGATTTAGATCGAAAAATTTATCTTTCAGGATATTTGGGATTTGAAAGTGCATCTGTTCGCCAAGTATTTGAGAAATTACAAAAAATCTATTCTGGCACCTTATCGATTGAATATAAGCACATTCAAAGTGCGGAAGAATATCGATGGCTCAAAGACAGAATAGAAGACCGTAAAGATATGCAACTTACTCCTAGAGGAAAAAGAACTATTTTAGAGAGACTAATTTCGGCTGAATATTTTGAAAAATTTTTAGATACAAAGTATCGTGGAACAAAAAGATTTGGTCTTGATGGTGCAGAGTCAACTATTCCAGCTCTTGAACAAATTTTAAAAAGATCATCAGAGTATGGTATCGAAGACTTTTCATTTGCTTGTGCTCATAGAGGACGTTTAAATATTTTAGCGAATATTGTAAAAAAACCTCATATACAAATCTTTAGTGAGTTTATCCATGGCGGAGAAAATGCTTTAAGTAACGAAGGCTCTGGTGATGTTAAATATCACTTAGGTGCAAGTTCAGATAGAAGTTTTAGTGGAAAACTTATTCATGTCAGTATGGCCGCAAATCCCTCACATTTAGAGGCTGTAAATCCTGTTGTTGCTGGCAAAATTCGGGCAAAACAAGCCAGAGTTGGTGATAAAGATAATTCCAAAGTTTCTGGATTATTAATACATGGAGACGCTGCTATTGCAGGACAAGGCGTAGTAGCTGAAACTTTTACAATGTCTCAGCTTAATGGTTATCGTATTGGTGGGCTTATACATTTTATTATTAATAATCAAATTGGTTTTACCACTGCTCCTCAATATAGTAGATCAGCCCCATATTCTTCTGAGATTGGAAAAATAGTTCAGGCCCCAATTTTCCATGTTAATGGTGATGATCCAGAAGCCGTGGTTCTTGCTTCAAGAGCAGCAACAGAATTTAGAAACACATTTAAAAAAGATACTTTGGTAGACATGTTTTGTTATCGAAAGCATGGACATAATGAGGGCGATGAACCTTCATTCACTCAACCTTTAATGTATCAAACTATTAAAAAGAAAAAATCAGTGGCTGAAATCTACGCAAATAAACTCATTGAAGATGAAATTCTCAACAATCAACAGATTGATTTTATCAAAGATTCAGTTTGGTCAGATTTAGAAAAGAAATTTGAAAAAGCTAAAAACTATAAACTTAAAACAAAATCTTGGATGGGTGGACAATGGAGCGGTTTAAGTAAAGCCCCTAAAGATACCCTTCGACGAGGCAAAACTTCAGAACCTACAAAATCCCTGCAAGATATTGGAAGAAAAATTACTCAAGTACCTAAAGACTTCAATTTACATCCAAAATTACAAAAGTTTAATTCTTCAAGACTGAAGGCAATTCAGTCAGGCAAAGGGATTGACTGGGCATTTGCTGAGGCTTTAGCATTTGGGTCACTTTTAAAAGAAGGTTTTATAGTAAGATTAGCTGGACAAGACTCAGGGCGTGGCACATTTAGTCAGAGACATTCTGTTTTTTATGACCAAAAAACAGAAGATCGATATATCCCTTTAAATTATGTAGCAAAAAAACAAAAGCAGTTTGAAGTCATCGATAGTTTTTTATCTGAAATGGGGGTTCTCGGATTTGAGTATGGTTATTCGTTAGCAGATCCTAATGCGCTAGTTATTTGGGAAGCTCAATTTGGAGATTTTGCAAATGGTGCTCAAATTATTATCGATCAATTTATAGCAGCCAGTGAGAGAAAATGGATGCAAATGAGCGGATTAGTGATGCTTTTGCCCCACGGCCATGAAGGAATGGGACCAGAGCATTCTAGTGCCCGAATTGAGAGATTTCTTCAGATGGCAGCTGAAGACAATATTCAATTATTAAATTGTACAACGCCCGCAAGTTACTTTCATGCTCTTCGAAGACAAATTCATCGAAATTTTAGAAAACCTCTAATAATATTTACACCTAAGTCCACCCTTCGACATCCTAACAATGTATCAAATATTGAAGACTTTTCAGGTCGAACTGCTTTTCATAGAATAATCGATGAAGATATTAAGAACCCTAAAAGAATTGTGTTCTGTTCGGGAAAGATCTTCTATGAATTAGATGATTATAGAAAAGAAAATAAAATTAAAAATGTAAAGATTGTTCGATTGGAACAAATATATCCATTCCCTTTTGATACAATAGGTCAGGTTATTATCAAAAATAAAGATGCTGAAATGTTGTGGGTACAAGAAGAACCAAAAAATATGGGTGCTTGGGGATTTGTAAAAAGTCGAATTAGACATATTTTCTCAAAATACAAACTAAACCAAAATTTGTATTATGTTGGAAGAAGGCGTGCTGCAGCTCCTGCGACAGGTATTGCTAAAAGACATATTGCAAATCAAAGCCTCATCAAGAAATTAGCTCTTCAGTCTTCTATCAAAAGTGTGATAAAAGAAAAGACAGGAGTAAGTTTTATGAAATTTAAGAACTTACCATCAAACGAATAATGACAGATATTAATGTTCCAGAATTAGGAGAGTCTATTATTGAGGGGACTTTGACCTCGTGGTTAGTTAAAGAAGGCTCTTCATTTCAAGCTGGAGACAATTTAGCTGAAATTGAGACAGAAAAAATAACTATAGAAATTCCAGCTCAGTCAGCCGGTACTATTTCAAAAATTTTAGTTACAGAGGGCAGCACAGTAAAAGTAGGTGAGGTTATTGCACAATTTTCTCAAGGTGGAGAAGCTACCACATCACAACCATCAAAAGAAAAAAAAGAAGAGACCTCTGCACCATCGTCAAAAGCTGTCGAAGAACCAAAGCTTGAAAAAAGAGCTGATAATCAACAAAAAAATTCAGAACAAACTCTTTCTAATTTTGATGAGCCAACTGACAAAGAGGGTGAAAGATCAGTTCCAATGTCAAAGTTGCGCCAAACAATTGCTCGAAGATTAAAAGATGCACAAAATACAGCGGCTATCTTAACGACATTCAACGAAGTAGATATGACCGCTATTATGGCTCTTCGAAAAAAACAACAAGCATCCTTTCAAAAAAAACATGGAGTCAAACTAGGTATTATGTCTTTCTTTGTGAAAGCTTGTGTCCAGGTTTTAAAAGAATTACCTGAAATTAACTCAGAGATTTTTGAAGATAAAATAATTTATAAAAACTATTTTGATATCGGTGTTGCAATCGGTTCAGAAAAAGGTTTGGTAGTGCCTATTATTCGTAATGCTGAAAATTTAACAAATGCAGAAATTGAAAAAAATATCATTGATTTAGCAACAAAAGCAAACACTAATAAATTGGCAATGAAAGATTTATCGGGTGGTACTTTTTCCATCACTAATGGTGGTGTCTATGGATCAATGATGAGCACTCCAATAATTAATCCGCCTCAAAGCGCAATCCTTGGAATACATTCTATTATCGAGCGACCTATTGCCGTCAAAAATAAAGTTGTGATACGACCCATGATGTATACAGCGCTTAGCTACGATCATCGATTAATCGATGGTAAACAAGCTGTCACTTTCTTAGTGAGACTAAAAGAAATTTTAGAAGACCCTAAGGTCGATTAATTTTTTAAAATATTTTTAAGCACAAAATTTAAAATACCATCTGATTTGTAATACTGAAGTTCATTAATGGTATCTATTCTCAACGTACACTGTAACTCTCTAGTATCACCACCCTGTTTCAAGATTACTGATATTTTCTCGAGCGGTTTAATTTCAGAGTGTAATTTGATATCAACCAGGTCAGAAGATTTAATTCCTAGATCTTGAATATTGGTGTTATCAAGTTGAATTGGAAGAACACCCATCCCAACTAAGTTTGATCGATGTATTCTCTCGAAGCTCTCTGCGATCACGGCTTTTATTCCTAATAATTTTGTTCCTTTGGCGGCCCAGTCTCTTGATGAACCAGTTCCATATTCCTGACCAGCAAAAACAACAATGTTTTCAGCTCTTTTTTGATACTCCATGGCCACCTCGTAGACACTCATTTGCTTCTTTTCAGGCTCTAAAATGGAATATCCGCCTTCTACGTTAGAAAGAAGTTCATTCTTAATTCTGATATTGGCAAAAGTACCTCGAACCATTACTTCATGGTTCCCTCTTCTCGCGCCGTAAGAGTTAAAGTCTTTTTGTAAAATCTGTCTTTCCATAAAATAGTTACCCGCTGGACTGTCTTGTTTGATGGCCCCTGCAGGAGAAATATGATCTGTAGTTACACTATGCCCTAGTAAAAGAAGAGGTCGGGCATTATCAATATTTTTAATTTCTTTTTCTTCTTCTGAGATGGAATTAAAAAAAGGTGGTTGTTGGACATAGGTAGACTCCTCTTTCCATTGGTACAAATTACCTTCTGAGGTTTGGATATCTTGCCATTCTTTTGGGCCTTGAAGAGCATTACCGTATTGTTGAGAAAACATTTCTGCTGACACATGCTGGCTAACAATAGAATTAATTTCTTCATTGGATGGCCAAATATCTTTTAAGAAAATTTCTTTTCCCTCTCCATTGATGCCTAAAGCATCTTTTGATAAATCAATTTTGACTGTTCCTGCTAAAGCATAGGCTACTACCAGCGGCGGAGATGCAAGGTAATTTGCTTTCACATGAGGGTTAACTCGACCTTCAAAGTTTCTATTACCAGAAAGAACAGACGCGACTGTTAAGTTTTTTTCACTAATAGTATTAGCAATATCCGGATGTAGAGGTCCTGAATTTCCAATACAGGTTGTACAGCCATAACCGACCAAATGAAATCCCATCGCATCTAAATGCTTGGTTAAGTCTGATTTATCAAGATAGTCAGTAACAACCTTAGAACCTGGAGCAAGAGATGTTTTTACCCATGGTTTTACTTGCATCCCAAGTTCACTTGCCTTTTTTGCAACTAATCCTGCCGCCACAAGAACATTGGGATTAGATGTATTCGTACAGGATGTAATAGCGGCAATAACCACATCACCATCAGATAACTGGTAGTTATGATTTTTTACATCAGATTTTTTTGGATTGTCTTCTAATATTTTTTGAAAATTATCAGATACTCCATTTAAATTAATTCTATCCTGAGGCCTTTTGGGTCCCGCCAAAGATGCCTGAACTGTTTTCAGATCTAATTCAAGATTATCATTGTACTCACCTTGATTATCCATCCAAAGACCTTGAGATTTATTATATTTTTCAACTATTTCTACTAAGTCTTTATCTCTAGCTGTTAGGTTGAGATATTTAATTGTTTCTTCGTCAGTGGAGAAAAATCCACAAGTTGCTCCATATTCAGGCGCCATGTTGGCAATCGTAGCTCGGTCTGCTAAGGATAGATTTTTTACACCTTCACCATAAAACTCTACAAACTTACCTACAACTCCTTTTGCTCTTAGCATCTCAACTACTGTTAAAACTAAGTCAGTAGCGGTAACTCCTTCTTGGAGATCGCCTTCAATTTTAAAACCAACGACCTCTGGTAATAACATTGAAACTGATTGACCAAGCATCGCCGCTTCTGCCTCTATTCCTCCAACGCCCCAGCCTAAAACTCCTAATGCATTAACCATTGTTGTATGACTGTCTGTTCCAACAAGAGTGTCAGGATATAAATAATCTTGTCCATTAATTGATCTATTCCAAACAACTTTAGCTAGATATTCTAAGTTTACTTGATGACAAATACCTGTTCCAGGAGGTATTACTCTAAAATTTTCAAATGCTTGTTGTCCCCACTTTAAAAATTCATACCTCTCTTTATTTCTTCCAAATTCCATATCAACATTTTTTTGAAAAGCTTGAGGAGTTGCAAAATAATCAACCATTACAGAATGATCAATTACAAGGTCCACTTGAGATAGGGGATTAACTTTTGCAGGATCCTTTCCCTTAAGAGCTACTGCATTTCTCATCGCAGCAAGATCAGCAAGTGCAGGCACACCGGTAAAGTCTTGCATCAGAACACGAGCTGGAAGAAAAAATATTTCATGTTTTTCTTGAGGTTTTTGTAAAACTTTTTCAATCAAATCTTTATTAACATCTTTACCATCTTCAAGACGTAATAAATTTTCTATAAGAATTTTTTTAGATTTTGGTAATCTTTGGATATTAGGATATTGATCATTGAGTTTAGAGATATTATAAAAAGCAAAATTTTTGCTACCTATCTTTAATGAGTCTAAAGTTTGAAAACTATCGAGTGAATTCATAAACAAGTTTCTACCATCTTATAAATGGTTTTTTATATGCATAATATTAATAAATTAAAGCTTAAATTTTTCTATTAATAGTTCGTATAATTTCTGTGCATCATAGCTTAATTCTCTACCAGATCTTTTAATCAATCCAATTGTTCGTGTAACTGCAGGATCTATCAAAGGCCTATAAGATAGAGATGAATAATCTTTAGATATTGCTAATTTTGGAGCTAATGTGATACCAAGTCCTTGTTCAACCATATTAAGAGCGGTGGGTATATGTCTAACTTCATAAGCCCATTCCATATCTTCTTTTTGCATGGCCAAAGCATTTTCTATATATATTCTGCTGCCTGAACCTTTCCAAATGGATATAAAGCTTCTGTCTTTAATTTCAGATAACTTAACTTTTCTTTTTTTTTCGAGATTATCTCCTTTAGGAAAAACTACCACATAATCTTCAACAAATAATTTTTCAAAATTTATTCCTGGTTCTTGTATTCCTGTAAAATTAATACCAAAATCACATTCTCCACCTAAAACACTATCTACAACATTATTTGATGACCTTTCAATAATCTGAACTTTACATCTAGGCTCGATCTCTTTTAAATCTTTTAAAGCAGAAAATAAAATATTTCTTAGTGCTGAGTGAACTACACCAATTTTAATTATTGAGGGAAAACTATATTTTTCATTTAAAGTTTTAGTTGCAGTTTTAATGGCTTCAATAATTCCTCTTGCTCTATCATAAAAATTTCGTCCAGAATAAGATAACTGTACTTTTCTAGTGGTTCGATCAAAAAGTGTAGTTCCTAGTTCATTTTCTAGCTTTTGTATTCTTCTAGATAGGGCTGGTTGAGATAGATTTAGATTTATTGCAGCTTTGGCAAAGGAGTTTGTTTCTGTTAACTCTATAAATGCTTCAATATCACCAATTTCAATATTAATGCGCATTTAACATTAATATCAAAATAGAAAAAAATTAGTATAATTATTTAATTGTAAGGGCACCTTTAATTGCT
>CABYWI010000004.1 GCA_902522585.1 uncultured Alphaproteobacteria bacterium | reverse complement strand
AATTTGATGATAATAGTTACAAAATTTCAGGTGGTTTACATGGTGTAGGTGTTTCGGTTGTCAATGCACTTTCAGAAAAATTATCCCTAACTATCCGCCGTGATGGAAAAATATACAATATGGAATTCAAAGATGGTGCTACGACAAAAAAACTAAAAGAAATTGACACCATGAAAAAATCAGAACGCACGGGTACCCAAGTTCAATTCTGGCCATCTAAAAAAGTATTCACTGATATAACTTTTGTAATGAAAACTCTAGAAAATAGAGTTCGTCAACTTGCCTTTTTAAACTCTAACGTTCGTGTAACCCTAACAGATATGCGCCAAGCGAAAGCGGAGCCTATTGAATTTTATTATCAAGGGGGTTTGACTTCCTATGTTCAATTCCTAAATGCACGTAAATCCACTTTAAATAAAATTATTCCTTTTGAAGGAGATAGTGGCGGCATTAAAGTCGAGGGAGCTTTACAGTGGAATGATGGCTACTCTGAAAATATGCTTTGCTTTACCAATAATATTCCTCAAGGTGATGGAGGTACACACCTTCAAGGTTTTCGATCAGCCCTAACCCGATCGCTTGTAAGTTATTCAAATAGTGTTGCCGTTGCAAAAAAAGGAAATGTTACATTATCGGGAGATGATGCTAGAGAGGGAATGACCTGTATTCTTTCTGTGAAAGTTCCTGATCCTAAGTTTTCATCACAAACAAAAGACAAATTGGTCTCTTCAGAGGTTCGACCTATCGTTGAAAAAATCGTAGCAGAACAGTTGAGTTCATGGCTAGAACAAACACCCGGCGAGGCTAAAAAGATTGTATCAAAAATCGTAGAAGCCGCTAATGCAAGAGAAGCTGCAAGAAAAGCCCGTGAGCTTACAAGAAGAAAAAATGTATTAGAGTCATCCTCTCTTCCTGGAAAGCTTGCAGATTGCCAGGAAAAAGATCCTGCAAACTCAGAATTATTTATCGTTGAGGGAGACTCTGCGGGTGGTTCTGCAAAACAAGGCCGTGATCGAGCGACACAAGCTATTCTTCCTCTACGTGGTAAAATTTTAAATGTCATCAAGGCTAACCCTCATAAAATTTTAGAAAACAATGAGATTTCTGCATTGATCACAGCTATTGGCGGTGGTTATGGCAACCCACCAAAAGATAAAGAATATAATAAATCAGATTATTTTAATGCCGATGCAATGCGCTATCATAAAATTGTAATTATGACAGACGCTGATGTTGACGGTAGTCATATTAGAACCCTTCTTCTAACTTTCTTTTATCAATTTATGAGAGACATTATTACCGAGGGTAGGTTATATATTGCTCAACCTCCTCTTTATAAAGTAAAAAAAGGTAATGCAGAAAATTATCTCATAGATGAAAAGGAATTGACTAAATTCCTTCTTACAAACAATAAAGATGAATTAGAATTTAATATCTTTGATAAGAAGAAAAAAATTCAACTCAAAGAAGAAGAGCTTAATGAAATTATTGATCTAGCAGCTCGAGTAAACTCAGCTTATCAAAATTTGGATCTCACTTATTTAGATCCACAGTTTTTTGATCAAGTCATTAACACAGGATTATTTTTACAAGACTTTGCCCCTGGAAAAGTTGAAAAGTCTATTTTTAAAAATTTCCTTTCAAATTTGAATGATGTTTTTAAGTCTGAAAATATTAAATTCACTTTTCAAAGTATGATTAGTAATGAATTAGTCTTTTTACAAGAAAAAGAAGGCTATAATAAAATTATAAAATTACCTCTCGAGAAGTTATTACACCTAAGAGAATTCATCACATCTGAAAGCCTAGCTCTTTATAATAAAATGGGCTTTGCGAGGTCTATCGATGCCTCTTTTGGTATTGCTAAACTCTCGACAAAGGAAAAGTTCTCTTGTTACGGTCTCGTTGAATTTTTCAATACTCTCTTTGAGATGAGTAAAAAAGGCCAATCTATAAGCCGTTATAAGGGCTTAGGTGAAATGAATCCTGAGCAATTATGGGAAACTACCCTCGATCGCGCTAATCGAAAATTACTTCAAGTGAAATTAGAAGATCAAATCAATGCAGAAAGACAATTGATTATGCTGATGGGAGATGATGTTACTGACCGCAAAAACTTTATTCAGGATAACTCCATTAAAGTAGCAAACTTAGATATCTAAGTTGAATAAGAAAAAAAATAAATTTCTTTTTGTAAATTCCTCAGATTTTTTACTTATTCGTTTAATTGCCTTTATTGGACAAAGTATTACTTTAGGTGTCTCACAATATTTTTTTGATGTAACGGAATTTGTAACCTATTCATCATGGGCAATAGCAATCTTACTTCTTTTGAGCGTTGGACTAGCGTATTACTTGTTGAATCGCGGAGATAAGATTTTATCTGAGCGACAAATCTTTCTTTTTTTATGCTTTGATATCTTGCAAATATCATTGCTTATTGGGCTTAATGGAGGATATACCAACCCTTTTATCTTTATTATTTTAGCGCCCATTGCAATCGCAGCTTCTTATCTTACGATAGAAAGAATTTTAGTTATTCTAAGCTTATCTCTAATTTGCTTTGCATTGATCTTTAATTTTTATATTGAACTCCCATTATCTGTTCGTCCGGATATCAATATCAATTACAGTTTTGCTATAATGATATCATTATTTATTAGTAGTATTTTCTTGGTTTTTTATTTGTATTACTTCTCTTTAAATTACAAAAGTACTCAAACTGCGTATGAACTTGCGAGCAAACAACTTCAAGATGAGAAAGAACTTTTAAAAGTAGGAGGGCTTGCCGCCGCCGCTGTTCATGAACTCGGAACTCCTCTTAACACTATTAATTTAATTGTTGGAGATTTTGATCAAGATCAAGAGTTAAAGAAAAAATATCGAGAAGATATTGATACTTTAAAAATCGAGTTAGAGCGATGTAAGGCCATATTAAAAGAACTTTCTACTAACCCTGAGTCTAAAGAACTCTCCTCTGAGATAAGTAACATGTCATTAGACGCCTATGCTCAATCTATGTGTGATCAATTTTCAGGGAACTATCGAGCTATTAATTTAGATTATCGCTCAGATGAAAAATCAAAATCGATCAATATTCAAATTACCCCTGAACTTAATATTGCAATGAACAATATTATCAAAAATGCTATCAGCTTTGCCTATAATGAGATTTTAGTAATCGCAGAAGCAACTGAAGAGAAATATTTCATCAAAATCCGTGATGATGGGCCCGGTTTTGATAAGAAGTTTATAGCTAATTTTGGAAAACCATTCTATTCTAGCCGACCTGAAAAAGGGGTAAATATGGGCCTTGGCTTGTTTATAACTAAACAAATGATTGAAAATCTAAATGGCGAAATTTCAGTACAAAATAATGATGGAGCAGAAGTAATATTAACATGGCAGATTTAGAACAAAACACTGAAAAAGAAAAAACACTATTTATTATTGAAGACGACAAGCCTTTTCGTGAGCGCTTAACCACCTCTTTTCAACGTAAAGATTTCGTTGTAACTGCCGCCGCTAATAAAAAAGAAGCATTAGAAGTTTTAACCCAAAATGATTTTAACTATGCAATCGTTGATCTTCGTCTCGGTGATGGTTCTGGATTAGATGTGATTAAAGTCATCAAGGAAAAAAATCCTGAGTGTCGAACAGTAATGCTGACTAGCTACGGTAATATTGCAACAGCTGTATCTTCTGTTAAATTGGGTGCTGATGATTATCTTACCAAGCCAGCAAACATTGATGATATCGAAAAATCATTAATGTCCTCTACGGCTTCTTCCCTTCCACCACCACCGGAAAATCCAATGTCCGCTGATCGAATTCGTTGGGAACATATTCAAAGAGTTTTTACTCAGTGTAATCGTAATGTCTCTGAAACAGCAAGAAGATTAAAAATGCACAGAAGAACTTTACAGCGAATTTTAAATAAACACGCTCCTAAAGAATAGTATCTCCTTTTATTCTCTGCTATCTTATCTAGATGTCTGAGTCACGATTAATTCTTGTGGACGGTTCAGGTTATATTTTCAGAGCATATTATGCGCTCCCCCCTATGAATAATTCCAAAGGCATTCCTACCAACGCTGTTTATGGTTTTTGTAACATGATGTTACGTCTGATTGATGAACATCCTAATGATAAAATTTTAATTATTCTAGATGCGGGTAAAAATACTTTCCGCAATACTCTCTATTCTGAATACAAAGCCAATCGCAGTGAAGCTCCAGAGGATCTTATTCCTCAATTTGGAATTATTCGTGAAGCGATTGATGCTTTTGGTTTAGACGTTATTGAGAAAAAAGATTTTGAGGCTGACGATATTATTGCCAGTTATGTTCGCTACGGTGAAGAAAATAAAATTCCAACAACTGTCTTTAGTTCGGATAAAGATTTATTCCAACTTCTTTCTGCCAATACCCGCATTATGGACCCCATGAAAAATGTAGAAATTGATAAAGCCAAAGTCATGGATAAGTTTGGCGTCGGTCCTGATAAAATCACTGATGTTCAAGCACTGATTGGAGATAGTGTTGATAATATCCCAGGTGTTCCTGGAATCGGACCTAAAACAGCTGCAAAATTAATTAATGAATTCGGTACTTTTGAAGAACTTTTAGAAAAAAAAGATCAAATCTCTAATGTTCGTATTAAAAATCTCATTCATGACCATGAGGAGTCAGCTAAAATTAGCTATCAGTTGGTCATCCTAAAAAATGACCTTGAACTGCCCATTCAAATAGAAAAATTAAAAGACTTTGATGACTCTCCAAAGTTAAATGATTTTTTTAAAAAATATGAATTTAAATCGCTCATCAGAACTAGTGCTAATGAAACAAAACCTCATTCTGCAAAAAAAGACATAGAATTTAAATCACTCATTAATACACCAGAGATCATAGAATATCTACAAAGCCTTAAATCAGAAAGAACACTCGCGATAGATCTCGAAACAGACAGTCTCGATGTTAATCAGGCAAATATTATTGGCATATCCTTATCAAATACAGATAAGGCGAATTATATTCCTTTTAAATCTCCTGAAAATGAAATGTCCTCTAAAGATCAAACAAAAATTTTAAAAGAACTCAACATTTTATGTGAAGACCCTTCAATTTTAAAAATTTTTCATAATGCTAAATACGATAGTGTTATTTTAAAACGCTTTCATGTAAATACAGTTTCATTTCAAGATACATTGTTAATGTCTTTTTTTATTAACAATGGTCTGACCAAACATAATTTAGAGGATTTGTACTACTATTACTTTGGTGAGGAAAAAGAAAAATTTAAAGATGTCATTAAAAATGAGTCTAAAAGAAATTATAAAGATTTCTCTGAAGTACCTTTGCAAGCTGCCACTAACTATGCTGCACATGATGCTTATGCGACTCATAAATTATATGAAGCCCTTCAATTACAAATTTCAGAAGCTTCTGATAGTTGGATATATTATGATATCGATAAAAAACTTAGCTTAGTTCTCCAAGAAGTAGAAAGCAATGGATGTAAAATTGATTTAAAATTTTTAACGAAGCTAGAAAAAGACCTAAATAAAGAAATCGAAAATATCGAAAAAAAGATTTTCAAAATTTCAGGAGAGGAATTTAATATTGGCTCGCCAAAGCAATTAACTGAAATATTTAAAAAACTCGAAGTCAAAGTGACCAAAAAAACAAAAGCAGGAGATTTTCAGACCAATGTCAAAGTACTTGAACAATTAGAGTCTGAGGGCGTTGAAATCGCCTCTCATATTTTACAGTGGCGACAGTACTCCAAACTTGTCTCGACCTACACTTCATCTCTGGCTGAACACGCTGATAATAATGATCGAGTTCATAGCACTTTTAATATCGCTGCCACGATCACTGGACGATTAAGCTCCTCCGAGCCTAATCTTCAAAATATTCCCATTAGAACAGATATAGGAAAGAAGATCAGAACTGCTTTTATTGCTGAAAAAGACAATGAATTATACAGTTTTGATTATTCTCAAATTGAGCTTCGAGTTCTTTGTGAGGCTTGTGAGGATCCTAATTTATTAAAAGCATTTCAAGAAGACCAAGACATTCACCAAAGTACCGGACAGCTAGTCTTCAATAAAAAGAAAATCAATGATAATGATCGCCGAATGGCCAAAATAATTAATTTTGGAATTATCTATGGTATAAGCCAGTATGGTCTTGCAAAACAATTAGGAGTCAGTAATGCTGAAGCGAAGTTATTTATCGATAATTATTTTCAAAAATTTCCTAACATCAATGACTTTATGAAATCCACCGTCGATAAGGCAAAAAAATTAGGATACGTAGAAAACCTTTTTGGAAGAAAATCTCATATTAAAGATATCAATGCTAAAAACTTTATGCTTAGATCTTTTGCAGAACGACAGGCTATTAATGCTCCTATTCAAGGCACTGCGTCTGAGTTAATCAAAATAGCAATGCTCGATATTCAAGATTATTTACAACAAAATAAATGTAAATCTAAAATGACCTCTCAAGTTCACGATGAACTTCTATTTGAAATACATGAAAAAGAAAAAGATCTTATTCCTAAAATTGCAAAATTGATGGAAACTTCACATCAAAAATATAAATCTTTTAATACTCCTATTAAAGTTGATTTTGGAGGTGGATCAAATTGGGGACAGGCCCATTAGTATTAATTACTTAATACTAGTTGTTACCAAGAAGAATTAGGCTCTTTAAGAAATTCAATTTCCTCTGGTGTCGATTTTCGATTGAGAATTTCATTTCGATGAGGGTATCTTCCAAACTTTTTGATCACCACTGTATGATCATTCCATGATTTTTGAATATGCTCATAATTAGGATTATCTTTTAAAAAAACCTCACCTAATTGATGAAGATAAATATGATCTTGCAAATCTTCACTATGAATTAAGGGAAGTAGATAGAAAAATTTTTCAGATGTATCAAGTTCATCTAAATATTGTCGATCAACTCCCTCAGTCACCAGGAGTCTTGCTTTGGTGTCTTGAGAGTAAGATTTGGAGTCGTTGCGAAATAAGTTTCTCGAAAATTGATCAAGAAGAATTATTAGGGCTAGACTACTTTTAGCTTCATCTTGCCAACCATCATATTCATTCTTGATTGCTTTCTCGACATCTCCTAAAAACCGATCTCTTATTTTTTGATCGTATTCATCATTTTTAGCCCAATGATCTTTGGGACTAGACTCTTTGAACCAGAAATCAAGTACCTCTTGGTATTTTTGTAGTGACACTAAAAGCTATCGTCAGGTTTATTAAAAGCCATCCACTGCTCTAATTCAGTAAAACCACCAATTTTCTCTCCATTAATAATGATTTGAGGGAAGGTTTTAGCTGTTGGAAATACATCAAAGAATTGTTCTCGATTAAAGTCTTCATCCAGTTTTAAAATTTTTGGATTATAAGGCTCTAATAAGGTTTTGGCTCTTGTACAAAAAACACAATTTTCTTTCGTGTAGATTGTAGCGTCCACCTAAAATGACTCGTCAAAGGAGAGTGAGCGATCGGTTGGTCGCTGATACTCCGATACACGCTTTTCAAAAAAGTTAGTGACGTTTTGAACATCAAGTGCTCTCATAAAATCAAATGGATTTTCTGTGCCATAGACATGTTCAAAACCAAAAAGATCGGCAATACGATCAGAGACGGCTTCAATGTACATACACATCATCTCTTTGTTCATTCCAATGAGATCAACGGGAAGTGCATCAGTGACAAATTCTTTTTCAAATTCTACTGCCTCTCTGACAATCTCTTCAAAGTCTGATTGAGAAACTAAATTAGGAATTAAATCCATTGATTTAATATCTTCGTCTGAGAGAGTTCCATTATTAAATTTTGAGCTTAATGTTTTAAACATCAAAGCGGAGAAGCTAAAGTGCATTCCCTCATCTCTTGCAATCCAGTCATTTGATAATGCCAGACCTGGAAGTAGACCTCTTTTTCTGAAGTAGTAAATAGCACAGAATGAGCCAGCAAAAAATAATCCTTCTACTAGCCCAAAAGCAATCAGTCGAGTTAGAAGATTTTGTTTACCGTTAAGCCATTTGGAAACCCACTGTGCTTTTTTATTAATACAGGGAACATTTTGAATGGCAGAAAATAATTTATCTTTTTCAGCAGGGTCTTCGACATATGCTTCGATTTGAAGACCATACATTTCTGCGTGAATAGATTCATTGAGCATCTGCATGGTGATAAAGAGTCGAGACTCAGGGATTAAAATTTCATTATAGAAACGAGAAGCTAAGTTCTCATTGATCATGGCTTCAGAGTTAGCAAAGAATGCGAGAACGTGTTTAATAAAGTGCTTTTCACCTTCGTTAAGGGTTTTGAGATCACGAAGATCGTCCTGAAGAGAAACCTCTTCGGGTGTCCAGAACGCTTGTACGTGTTGTTTATAACGATCCCAGATCTCTTGGTGTTGAATTGGAAAAATAGATTTACATCCTTTTGATATCATAATTGGCTCCTTAGTATAATTTGATTAATTTTTTTAGGCACTACAAGTTAAACAATCTTCAGGTTCGTTTGATTGTGCCTCTTTTACATATGATTCTTTTGCTTTTTTCTCCGATGAAACAGTGACTTTGACTGCATCAACGGCAGAGCGACTACGTAAGTAATACATCCCAGTTTTAAGGCCTTTCTTCCAAGCATACATATGCATAGAATTCACTTTTCCAAATGTCGGAGTTGCTAGCCATAAATTCATTGACTGGGTTTGGTCGATAAATGGAGCACGATCTGCAGCCATATCAATAACTGTTTTTTGCGATGTCTCCCAAACTGTTTTGTAGGTTTCTTTCAAATCTTCAGGGAAACCTTCAATATTTTGAACAGATCCATTCTCTAAAATAATTTGATCCCTTAACTCTTTACTCCAAAGATCTCGTTTCATCAGTTCTTTAACTAGGTATCGATTAACTAATAAAAATTCACCTGAAAGAGTTTGTCTTTTATAAATGTTAGATGTTTGGACTTGGAATGTTTCGGTATTACCCAAGATAATTCCAGTAGAAGCAGTAGGCATGCAAGCAGTGGTCAATGAGTTACGAACACCATGCTTTTGAATTTTTTCCATTAAACCTTTCCAGTCCCACATGTTCGAAGGTTTTACATCCCAAAGATCAAATTGGAATTGTCCTTGAGATAAAGGTGAGCCTTGGAAAGTGGAATAAGCACCTTTGTCTGCTGCTAGTTCCATAGATGCTTCGAGTGCACCAAAATAAATAGTCTCAAAAATTTGTTTGTTGATGATTTGGGCTTGAACAGAATCATAAGGGATATTCATCTTAAAATATACATCTGCTAATCCTTGAATACCTAAACCAATAGGACGATGACGACTGTTAGAATTTTCTGTTTTGTCAGTTGGATAGAAATTAATATCAATGACTTGATCTAAGTTCTTGGTGGCCAACTTTGCTACCTGATAAAGATCTTGATAATCATATTTGCCTTCATCAGTCACAAATTTAGGAAGAGCAATAGACGCTAGATTACAAACAGCAGTCTCATCTTTTTCAGAATACTCGACGATCTCCGCACATAAATTGGAAGACTTAATCACACCAATATTTTTTTGGTTAGACTTATTATTAATTGAGTCTTTGTATAGCATATAAGGCTGGCCTGTTTCAATTTGAGCTTCAATAATCTTTGACATGAGCGATCGTGCTTTAACTTTTTTCAGATCAGGTATTTCTTTTTCATATTTGGTGTATAGCTCCACAAACTTAGAGCCATAAGTATTAGATAAACCTGGACACTCATGTTCACTCATTAGTGTCCACTCACCATCCTCTTCTACACGTTGCATGAATAAATCAGGGATCCACAAAGCATAAAATAGATCTCTGGCGCGGAATTCCTCAGCGCCTGTATTTTTACGAAGTTCTAAAAAGGCCTCAATATCAGCATGCCAAGGTTCTAAATAGACTGCAAAAGAACCCTTTCTTTTACCGCCTCCTTGATCAACAGATCGAGCGGTTTCATTAAAAATTTTCAAGAAAGGAATAAGACCATTAGATTTTCCATTAGTAGATTTGATGCGACTACCGCCTCCTCGCACATTATGAGCATGTAGACCAATACCACCAGCTGTCTTCGAGATAAGCGCACAATCTTTGACTGTATTAAAAATACCCTCGATGGAGTCATCTTCCATTCCAATCAAAAAACAAGAAGAGAGTTGTTGCATTTTTAAACCACTGTTAAAGAGTGTAGGAGTGGCGTGAGTGTAGAGGCCTTGAGAGAGACTATCGTATGTTTTTTTTACCTGATAGAAATCAAATTTATCTCCAGATACACATAGCGCGACGCGCATCCATAGGTCTTGTGGGCGCTCAATGACTTTACTATTAAATTGTAAGAGGTAGGCTCTAAACAATGTAGTTAGAGCAAAATAATCAAAGAGG
Source organism: uncultured Alphaproteobacteria bacterium (assembly GCA_902522585.1). Classification (GTDB taxonomy): domain Bacteria; phylum Pseudomonadota; class Alphaproteobacteria; order HIMB59; family HIMB59; genus HIMB59. The sequence continues at coordinate 34,320 of CABYWI010000004.1, read as the reverse complement.
TAATCGCGATCGTAGTCGATAATTTTTTCAATCTCTTCTGCGTTGGCTATAACTTTTTGATGGTACTCTTCACGTAGAAGACCATCTTCAAATAAGTTTTTAGTCGCAATGACAAAGCCGGGTGTTTCTTTATGAAGGGCGTTGGCTTTAATTCGACCGGCTAAATAAGAGTAGTCCGGATGTTCCACTGTTAAAGCGGCAGCAGTTTCTGCTAAATATGTATCAATTTCATTTGTAGTAATACCATCATACAAACCTTGGATTGCTTTTTGAGCGATGGTAATGGGATCAATCTCTAACCCATTAGACAGAACGGAAATTCGATTTGTAATTTTTTCTAAAGAAATATCTTCTTTGTTGCCATCTCTTTTGGTGACTGCCATTGTTGAAACTTTGGCACCAACTTGTTCGTTTAGTTTGGCTGTCTTGTATCGTTGTTTAGCACGCTGTTCACGGTAAAGCACATAGGCTCTAGCTACTTTATGATGTTCACCACGCATTAAAGCCAATTCCACTTGATCTTGGATATCCTCAATGTGAATCATATCGCCGTTAGCGATACGTCTAGTTAAGGCGCCAGTTACCGTTTCGGTAATATCATTAATTGTTTGATCAATTTTGCCATTGTCACGAATATCAGTTTGAGCAAGGAATGCTTTTCTAATAGCGTTGGCGATTTTATCTGATTTAAAAGGGGTAATTGAGCCATCACGTCTTACAACACTTAAACTCAGCAGATTTATCTCTTCGTTTTGTTTATTGACGACTGTATTTTTAGTTGAATTCTCTATGTTTTCTGCGTTATTTGTTTCCATTCTACCTACCAAGTTCGTGTATATCCTCGCATAAAAACACTAGATCTAGTGCTTTTCGCTTAGTGACTATACAATCTATAGACAAAGATAGTCAATTTATTTTGTATTAAATTCTCAAAAGCTAGCAAATTCAAATGGAATTTGATGCTTCAGCTAAGACTTATTAAATAAATATTCACAGGTTTTTATCAATTTTTTTTAGCAGACCGAATATTTGATTAATCGACATAAAAAATTAATAAAATCAGGCAAAATTTTTGGACCGATTCGTCAATTATATATAAAAATTTTCGCTTATTTTATGATCATTTTTCATTGGAACTCTATGAAGAAACTATTATTTTCATCGGGTGAAAAAAATATTAGGAGTGGGCACAGCCCTTGTTGATGTTATCTGCCAAGTGGAAGATAAAACTATATCTACCCTCAATCTTATCAAAGGTTCTATGACGTTAATTGAGGAGTCTCAAATTCAAGAAATTCGTTCTCATTTTGAAAGTCCCCTTATTACCTCTGGCGGGTCAGTTTGCAATACTATCCATGAATTAAATTATACCTCTCATGAGGCAGCATTTTATGGCAAGGTGAATGAGGATGAATACGGACAGGCATTTATCCAAGATTTAGAGAAAGCAAACATTGCTTATAAGGGAGTAATCAAACAAAATGATCTTCCAACCGGCTGTTGTAATATTCTTGTCTCTCCAGATGGAGAGAGAACAATGGCAACGCACATTGGCATCGGCTCTCAACTTCATCCCAAAGAGCTAACTGAAGATAGCCTTCAAGGTATTAATCATATTTATATGGAGTCTTATTTGTGGGACCATGATTTAACAAAACAAACTTTAAAAAAAGTAGGAAAGATCGCAAAGACAATGAACATTGAAACCTCATTATCTCTTTCAGATCCTTTTTGCGTTGACCGTCATCGCGATGAACTGAAAGAATTTATTGAGGAATATGTTAACCTTGTCTTTTGTAATTTTGATGAAGCTAAAATGTTTGCACAAAATGAGACCATGGCTGATGTCTCTGCTTTCTTCCAATCCTTTGGAAAGAAAATTGCAATGACCGCAAGTGCTGAGGGTGCTTATTTTTTCCATGGAGAAACTGTTGCTCATCAACCAGCTCAAAACATTGAACAAGTAATTGATACAACCGGTGCAGGTGATAATTTTGCAGCTGGATTTCTTGATCAATATTTATCAGACAAAACAATTGATGAGGCTTTAGCCCAAGGTAATGCTCGTGCCGGAGAGGTTATTCAACAGCTAGGACCCAGAATAAAAAGACATTGAAAAATATAACTAAATCGTGTTTTATCATTATTAATCTAGCCAAAAAAGGAGGACGCATTGGATTATAAAGTAAAAGATATCTCTCAGCATGCTTTTGGGAGACAAGAAATAGAAATAGCCGAAACTGAAATGCCAGGATTAATGGCCATCCGAGAACAGTACGGCGACTCAAAACCTCTGGCTGGAGCAAACATTATGGGCTGCTTACACATGACTATACAAACAGCTGTTTTAATTGAGACACTTGTTGCGTTGGGAGCAAAGTGTCGATGGAGTTCTTGTAATATTTATTCAACCCAAGATCATGCTGCGGCAGCTATTGCCCAAAGTGGTACTCCCGTGTTTGCATGGAAGGGTATGAGCGAAGAGGAATTTTGGTGGTGTATTGATCAAACTATTAAAGCTGATGGTTGGGAGCCCAACATGATCCTAGATGATGGCGGTGACTTAACTTTACGCATGCATGAAAAGTATCCTGAGCTTTTAGAAAATATTAAAGGTTTATCCGAAGAGACAACCACAGGTGTTCTTCGATTAGAGCAGATGGTGGAAAAAGGAACGCTGCAAGTTCCAGCTATTAATGTTAATGACTCTGTTACAAAAAGTAAGTTTGATAATCTTTATGGATGTAAAGAAAGTTTAGTGGATGGTATTCGTCGTGGTACAGATGTGATGATGGCAGGTAAGGTAGCTGTCGTAGCTGGCTTTGGCGATGTTGGCAAAGGAAGTGCTGCAAGTTTACGCGGTGCTGGTGCTCGTGTCCAAGTAACAGAAGTAGATCCAATTTGTGCTTTACAAGCTGCTATGGAAGGTTATGAAGTAGTGACCATGGATGATGCTTGTAAGTATGCTGATATCTTTGTCACGGCCACAGGGAATAAAGATATTATCACCCAAGATCATATGAGAGAAATGAAAGATCGGGCAATTATTTCTAATATTGGCCACTTCGATAATGAAATTCAAATTGACTCTCTTCAAAATTATAAATGGGAAGAGATTAAACCTCAAGTGGACCAAGTAACTTTTCCTGATGGTAAAAAATTAATTATTCTCTCTAAAGGTCGTTTGGTGAACCTAGGAAATGCAACTGGTCACCCTAGTTTTGTGATGAGCGCTTCTTTTTCCAATCAGGTATTGGCACAAATGGAGCTTTGGAAAAATCATCAAAATTATGAAAACAAAGTCTATGTTTTGCCAAAAAAACTCGATGAAATGGTAGCTATGTTCCACCTTAAAAAAGTAGGGGCGAAATTAACCAAAATGTCGAAAGATCAAAGTGATTACATTGGCGTTGAGCAGCAAGGACCATTTAAGAAAGAAACTTACAGGTATTAAATATGAGAAAAGATTACATTTTTACTTCTGAGTCCGTTTCCGAAGGACACCCCGATAAAGTATCTGACCGTATCTCGGATATGGTTGTTGACCATTTCATAGCTAAGGATCCTTTCGCAAGAGTGGCTTGTGAAACTCTCACTACTACTAATAAGGTCGTACTAGCGGGAGAAATTCGAGGACCGGTTAAAGAAGATAAAGATGAAATCATATCTAAGGTAAGAGACTGCATTAAAGATATTGGTTATGAGCAAGAGGGCTTTCATTGGCAAAATGCAGATGTCCAATATTTACTTCATGGCCAATCTGCTGATATCGCAATGGGCGTTGACTCTTCAGCAGATAAAGATGAGGGTGCAGGAGATCAGGGAATTATGTTCGGTTATGCTTGCACAGAAACCCCTGAATTGATGCCAGCTCCAATTTATTATTCTCATAAAATTTTAGAACTAATGGCAAAGGGACGTAAAGATGGTTCTCTAAAAGGACTCGAACCCGACTCAAAAAGTCAGGTAACCTTAAAATATGTTAACGGTCAACCAAATGCTGTTACTTCAGTTGTTATTTCGACTCAGCATGCAGAAGGCCTCTCACCTGAAGATGTAAAAGAAATAGCTACTCCTGTATTAAAAGAGTCAATTCCATCAAATTTACTCGACGGTCTTTCCGATAGTGAATACTATGTCAATCCGACAGGCAACTTTGTAATTGGTGGACCTGATGGTGATACGGGGTTAACCGGAAGAAAAATTATTGTCGATACTTATGGTGGAGCTGCTCCTCATGGTGGTGGTGCTTTTTCTGGAAAAGATCCAACTAAAGTTGACCGCTCTGCAGCATACGCTGCTCGATACCTTGCTAAAAATATCGTGGCTGCGGGTCTCAGTGCCCAGTGCACTATTCAATTATCTTACGCTATCGGTGTGGCAAAGCCTTTGTCTATTTATGTTAACACCCAAGGAACGAATACAGTCGATGAAGCGAAAATTGAAGCAGCTATCCCAGATATTATGAATTTATCTCCTAAAGGAATACGTGAAAAACTCCAATTAAATAAGGCTATATATGAACAAACAGCCGCTTATGGTCATTTTGGAAGAAAACATGACAGTGGTTCAGGGGCATTTTCTTGGGAAGCCTTAGACTTGGTTTCTGACTTTAAGTCACTCGCGTAATTGAGTTTCAATTCTACTATTAACCAAGAGTCTGAACTTACATATTTTGTAGATAAATTATCTCCTCTTTTACAACACCAACAAATACTTTTTTTTGAAGGTGAAGTCGGATCAGGGAAGACCACATTTATAAGACATTTACTAAAGTCTTTAGCTTTAAAAAATAATCAAGATCTTCATTTTTTGGGTAGTCCCACCTACCAGCGAGAACATCATTATAATTTAAAAAAACTCAATCTTATTCATTTTGATTTTTATCAAGTTGATAAAAAAACTCATGTTGATTTAGAGGATTATTTTATGAATAACTGCCTATTAATCGAATGGCCTTTAGAAGATTTAAAAAAAAGATATCTTCCTGATGCGATGTTGATTAAGATTAGTGTAAAAGACCAAAGTCGTATAATTGAGATAAGTTCACAAAACCCCAAATGGCTTCCTTAAAAAAATTAAACTTATCAAAAGTAAAAAAGCAATTATTAAATAAGAATATTAAAACAGGTGGCCCGCTTAAGTTTAATCCTGATGCCTCAAATAAAATTTTTCAACTTTGTAAAACAGGAAAAAAAACATTTCTTTTATTGTCACTTCAAAACAATCCAGTGGAATATCAAAGATATTTAAGAGCCGATCATGCTCTGAATTCACAGGGAGTTCTCACACCCTCTATTATTGAAAAAAACCCTACTCACAAATATTTATTAATGGAATATTTTCCAATCAACAATGCTGCAAAGTATTATAAAAAAGAGGAATTAAAAAATATTTTCCCTCAAGCAATTAAAACCTTAAAACTTCTACAACAACCAAGAAAAAGATTTTCCGGAGTCCCTACCAAACCTTTTAATAATCTCACAAGAAACGCCTCAAAGGGAATTGAGACTTATATTGAATACTTCGATTATAAAATTCAAATAGGCTACTATCTCAATAGACTTATTCAAAAATCATTGAAAAATAATCTGATTTCATTGAACAAATACAAACCCACTCTCACGCATGGTGATTTTTTTCTGGAGAATTTCATTTACTATCAAAAAGATCTCTACCTTATCGACCATCAAGATCTTCATTATAATCATCCCTTTCTCGATATTGCCTCGCTGATATTTGATGCTCGACGATTGTATTCATCTCAAATAGAGGACAATTTAATTCGAAACTATGCAAAGAAATTTAATCTTTCTCTAATTGATTTTCGATCTAATGTCCATTTGGTAAGTCTTGCCCGAAATCTTCGTATTTTAGGAAACTGGGTAAATTTATACCGTTCAGGAAAAACTCAGTATCTAAAAAAATATCGAAAAAATACATGGCTGCAAATTTTAAAACATGTTGAGCATCTTCGTTTCTGGGATTTAAGAGAATTATTTGAAGAAATTTACAATAAAACCAAATAAATGGATGTATTAATTTTAGCTGCAGGGTTGGGTAAGAGAATGGAAGACTTAACCAAAACTCTTCCTAAGCCATTATTGTCCGTTAAAGGAAAGCCCCTTATCGATTATGCTTTTGATTTAATTGAACCGTTGCAGAAAGAAAATATTTTTGTCAATACGCATTATCATTCAGATCTAATTCAATCACATATAAAAAAGAATTATGAAAATATTAAAATCTCTATGGAACCAGAGATTTTAGGAACGGGCGGGGGTATAAAAAAAATTCACCAGAATGATCTCCTTGTTTTAAATACTGATAATATTTGGCATCAACATTTTTCTCAGGAGATAAAAAGAGCTTGGGAGTTTTTTCAAAATAATCAAAATATCGATAATTTACTTTTAACTAAAGCTAATAGAGATTTTCACGATTTAGAAATTTTACCTGATCAGTCTATTCAATTTCCATCAAATAATTGTAATGTTCAATTTCAAGGTTGCCATATTATTCGAAAAGGGGCTTTAGAGGAGTATCCAGAAATTTTTAATATCTCTACCTACTGGGATAAATGTTCCAAAGAAAAAAAACTATTTAACTTTTTGACAACAACAGAAAACACCCACATCGGTACAAAAGATTTATATTTGAAATACACGAACTGAGTCCCATATATAAAGAATGGCAATAGAACAAATCAAAGATGCTGATTTCCAGCAAAGCGTAATAGAAAGTTCCAATAATCAACCGGTTTTAGTCGATTTTTGGGCAGAATGGTGTGGCCCCTGTAAAGCTTTAGGCCCAATATTAGAAAATATTGCATCAGAGTTTGATGGTAAAGTAGTAGTAAAAAAAATTAATATAGATGAAAATCCTGAAGCTCCAGCAAATTTTGGTATCCGAAGTATCCCGACAATAATCATGTTTAAAAATGGATCAGTGGCAGATACTAAAATAGGGCTAAGCTCTGAGACAGATTTAAAAAGCTGGATTAATACTCACCTTTAAATTTTATGTTAGCCGTTCTAAAGGAAAAGAGCTGAGCTGCTCAAGCCCACTAGCTGTAACACGATATTGATCTTCAAGTTTGACACCCTCTTTGCCACCTACTTCACCAATATATGTCTCAACACAAATAGTCATATTTTCTTCGAAGTGACCTGAGAAGTCCGCATTTGAAAAATCTTTATTAGGATAAGTAATAAAAGGCCACTCATCGCATAATCCGATTCCATGAATTATGCATGGGTAGTGATTATCATAACAATTGTCTGGTAATACCCAGGCTTTTTCAGCAAATTCTCTAAAACTTGTACCTGTTTTGATAAGCTCTTTGTTGTGTTGAATATGTTCTGTTGCGAGGGAGTAAAGTCTTCTTTGTTCGTCACTGAATTTTCCTCCTTCAACAAATGTTCTCGAAATATCTGCACAATAACCATATGGACCGACCATATCTGTATCAAAGGCAACTAAATCACCTGACTCAATCACCCTGTTACTACATTCTTGTAACCAAGGGTTTGTTCTCGGCCCTGAAACTAACAGCCGAGTTTCAAACCACTCACCACCATTTTCAATGTTAGTTTTATGCATATAGGACCAGAGTTCCTCCTCAGTCATCCCTGCTTGAAGCATATCTTTCATTAACCACATCCCTTTTTCCGCAGTTTCAATTGATGCTTTCATGCAAACTAATTCATCTTCAGATTTAATGGAGCGAGAAGTTTCAACAAATTTTTGTGCATTTAATAACTCAACATTAAATTGTTTGAGCAGCATTTGAATGCCAACTGGATCAGAAACATCAATAGCTAATCGGTTATTAGGAGAGTGTTCTTTCATTAAATCATGAACCATACCTGCCCATTGTTTTGCATTTTTATCTACATAATTATTTGCAGAAAAAAAATCCCAACTGATAACATTTCGAATTTCATCAATAGTGCAAAGATTCTCAGATAAATGTTCACTTTTGGGGTAATCAAATAAAATTACCTTACCCCCAGCGCTGATATAGACGAACCGAACTAATTCGTGCATTGTGAATAAACTCATATTTCTACTATCTGTTGCATAACGAATATTGATAGGATCAAATAAAATACAAGCCCCTACATCGTTTTTTTGAAGTTGTTCAATTATTCTATTAAGACGATACATCCTTAGCCGGTCAAAATTAATTTGATCTTCATATAAATAAGGCTTGTACTGCTGAGTGCCGACATTTTGATTGATGACCTCTGAGAATTTAGGCCCAATTTTTCTATTGGCAAATTTACTAGTAAAATTCCTCATTTTTATTGAATTCTAATCATTTTTTGACTCATTTCGAAATAGATTTTTATGATTGACTAAAAAAATACTTTCATTTAAACGGAACTAATAATTACTATTTAGGAGTAGGATATGGAAAAGGTAGATTTGCAAAAGTTATCTCACGAAGATTTATTTATTCCAAAACGTCATCAATTACAGGGATGCACAAATCCCATCCACAAAGCACATGGGGTTCCTAACGAATACTATATCCGCTCAGAATGTTTTGAGATGGAGGGAGAACATTTATTTAATAAAGGATGGTTTGCTGTTGGATTTGTAAAAGATCTGCCTCAGCTTGGCTCTGCTGTTCCTGTAAATTATTTTAATAATCCATTATTAATTGTTAGAAGTAAACAAGATGAAAAAATCAGAGTCTTTCAAAATGTTTGTCGACATCGTGGTATGATTCTAATTGAAGAACCCACAGTTTTAAAAGGCGCAATCCGCTGTCCTTACCATTCATGGTGCTATAAACAAACTGGTGAAGTAGTAGCCACTCCACATATTGGAGGTCCAGGTTATAACTATCACTCAGGTATCAATAAAAGTGAACTCTCATTATTAGAAGTACGATCCCATATTTGGCGTGATGTGATATTCGTCAACCCTGATGGAATGGCCCCTCCTTTTGAAGAAGTTCATCAACCTTTATTAGACCGTTGGTCTGTTTTTGAGCAGCCGATATATTCTGATATGAGCGACTCTTCTTTTAAATTAGAAGTAAATGGAAACTGGAAATTAGCAGTAGAAAATTATTTAGAGTCTTATCATTTGCCTTGGGTTCACCCTGGTTTGAATAGCTACTCTAAATTAGAAGATCATGAAAATATTGTGGAGTATGGACATTATGCAGGTCAAATTAGTTACAAGTACATTCCTCAGTACGCCACCGGAAAACAATTCACTAATTTTAAAAACTTAGGACCAGAGTGGGATACAAAAGGTGAGTATATAGTTTTATTTCCAAACTTAATTTTAGGTGTTCAAAAAGACCATATTTTTAATCTTATTATTGAGCCACTAGCGCCAAATAAAATTCGAGAGCATATTGAACTTTATTACTCAGACCCTTTTTTATTAGCTGATGAATATAAAGAAACTCGCCAGGAAAATGCCAAATTATGGAAGACTGTATTTGAAGAGGACATTTTTGTTGTCGAGGGAATGCAAAAAGGCCGATATGCAAAAGGATTTGATGGTGGTCGATTTTCCCCAGTGATGGATGAACCCACGCATGTATTTCACGACTGGTATGCAAGAAAAATATTAAATGGCTTTTAATAATCTTCTATCTCCTAGATAATCTTATTTACCATGGAACCCATTCCTAAGGTAATGTCAGGTGTCTACTTAACTGGGCACGGTGGACTAGAAAAATTAGTTTATCAAGAAGATATTCCTACTCCTGTGCCAGGAGTTGGAGAAGTGCTAATCGAAGTAAAAGGCGCTGGTGTCAACAACACAGATATCAATACGCGACTTGGTTGGTATTCAAAAAAAGTGACCAGTGATACTAATGCTGGCGGCACTGAGGGTTTGTCCGAAGTCGATGATAGTGATGCATCATGGACTGGGGTTCCATTAAAGTTTCCAAGAATTCAAGGTGGAGATATTTGCGGGATAATTGTGCAAGTGGGCGAAGGTGTAGAGCAAGATCGAATTGGTACTCGTACCATAGTTCGATCAATGCAAAATAATCCAACTTCAAATAATCCTTTAGAGATGCAAACAATGGGCTCTGAGGTTGACGGAGGTTTTGCTCAATATTGTGTGGCTAAGGCAAAAGAGTCATTTCCTATAAATTGTGACTGGAGTGATATCGAACTAGCATCTATTCCGATCTCTTATTCCACTGCTGAGGGTATGCTTTACCGAACAGATATTGAAAATGAAAAAATTTTGATAACAGGCGCATCAGGGGGAGTGGGTTCTGCTGCAATTCAATTAGCAAAAATTCGAGGGGCAACAATCATTGCTAAATGTGCTCCTGACAAGGCAAGTTCTTTAAAAGACTTAGGTGCCAACCAAACTGTTAATCGATCAGATAATTTAGTTAGAGTATTAGGTGAAAATTCAGTTGATGTAGTAGTTGATTTAGTTGGGGGTTCTAGTTGGTCCCAACTATTAGATATAATTAAACCTGGAGGTAAATATGTGACTTCAGGGGCTATTGCAGGTCCCATTGTGGACCTTGATTTAAGAAGTCTTTATTTAAAAGATCTCACTTTATATGGATCGACAGTCAATGATCCCTTCGTTTTTGAAAATGTTATTCGTTATATTGAAGAGGGACAAATTAAACCTTTGGTAGCCCAATCATTTCCTTTAAAAGAGATTCATAAAGCTCAAAAAGTATTTATGGAGAAGAAATTCATTGGAAAAATTGTATTAATACCATAAATCCTGTGAGAACAAAATATAGTATATAATAAGTCATGAGTAATATTGTAGAACCAGGAAACCAGCATGATACAGACGTTGTTATTATAGGTGCCGGACCTTGTGGTTTATTTCAAGTATTTGAATTAGGACTTTTAGATATGAAGGCCCATTTAATCGATAATTTAGATAAAATTGGAGGGCAATGTTCAGAACTGTATCCTGATAAAAACCTCTACGATATTCCGTCTCGACCAGCTATTACAGGTCAAAAATTAACCGATGATTTAATCACTCAGGCTGAGCCTTTTGAGCCCACTTATCATCTTAATCAATTGACTTCCAAAATTGATGTTCAAAATGATTATATTGAAGTTACTACTAATTTAGATACCGTCATCAAATGTAAGTCTTTAGTGATTGCTGCTGGTTCTGGTTGTTTTGTTCCCCGTAAATTACCTGTTCCAAACATAGATGAGTTTGAAAATAAAAATATTTTCTACTCAGTCAAAAATAGAGCAGATTTTGAAAGAAAAAAAATTCTAATCGCAGGTGGTGGAGACTCTGCTTTAGATTACGTAATGGGCTTTCATCAAATTGCCTCAGATATTACATTAATTCATCGTCGCAAAGAATTTAAAGGCGTTCAAGACTCTGTGAACAAAGTAATGAACCTAGTTGATAAAGGAGAAGTAAAATTCAATATGGGCACAGTTAAAAAAATTATAGACAATGGAAAAGGTCAAGTTGATGTTACTTTAGACGATGACACTGTTATTGATGGCATTGATGCTATCTTTCCTTTTTTTGGATTAAAGATCGAATTAGGACCAATTGCAGAATGGGGTTTAAATTTAGAAAATAATTTAATCTCGGTGAATACAGAAAACTTTGAAACATCCACTCCTCGAATTTTTGCTATTGGAGATATCTGTATCTATCCCGGTAAGTTAAAATTGATTTTAAGCGGTTTTCATGAGGCTGCTTTAGCTGCAAAGAAAATGTTTCATTATTGTCATAATGATAAGAAATACGTTTTTCGTTATACGACTTCTTCTAAAGATATTCAGAAAAAATTAGGTGTAAAATAAATTAGTCCTCGAGTCTATTGTGTGTTCCATCACAAAGTGGTTTTTTATTGCTATGCTTACATCCACAAAAATAAACTTTTTTGGTTGCCTCAGCGGCGTAAGGAATACAGGAAAATCCAGTTGATTTATGAGAACCATCACAAAAAGGTTGTTTTTTGCTTAATCCACATGCGCACCAAAAGTATTTTTTGCCCTCTTGGACTTCCACAACATAAGATCCTTTTTGGGCAATATTTGGTTTTGACATAAAATCTCTCCTGTTTATCAGTTTTCTTCGCTGATACAGAATTTCAGATCAAATTTATTATTTCTTTTGAATGTGTTTGTAAACAGTAGTCCGAGAAATATTTAATGTTTTTGAAACAGCATTAATTTTACCGTCTAATTGACCATATGTTTTCTGTAAGAGTACTTATCTATCCTTCACAGAAAGGATAATAATTTCATTGAAGAGGAAGTAATATTTAAAAATACAATCGGACGAGTTAGGGATATTGAAATTAACGCTAATGGTGATGTTTTACTTATAGCTTATGAATCTGATTCAAGTCTTTATGTTCTTAAACCCTAATTATTTAAAGAAAAGTTAAAGTAAATATTAATTAATTTAAGTATAATTCTAAGAGATGAAAATTTTAGTTATCGGTGGTGCCGGTTATGTAGGCTCACATATGTTAAAACGCTTTCAAGACACAAACCATGAAGTAGAGGTTTTGGATAACTTGTCTACTGGATTTGAAACAAACTGTCTTGATTTCCCATTACATAAATGTGATCTCTCAAATAGAGAACAGGTTTATTCAATTTTAAAAAATAAATTTGATTTAGTAATGCACTTTGCATCTTTTATCAATGTAGGTGAATCTTATATTAATCCACAAAAATATTACGAAAATAATGTTATTAATACTTTGAATCTTCTAAATTGTATGGTTGATTTAAAGATACTTAATTTCGTTTTTTCTTCTACCGCAGCTGTGTATGGAGAACCAAAATCAAATCTTGTTTCTGAAATTCATCCAATGACTCCGGTTAATCCATATGGCCATACTAAAGCAATAGTAGAAAATATTTTGAAAAATTATGACAATGCCTATGGCTTAAAATCTATTAGTCTTAGATATTTTAATGCTTGCGGGGCTCACTCAGATGGAACTATTGGCGAGAGGCACGATCCTGAAACTCATTTAATCCCATTAATCCTTCAAGCGGCCTCTGGTAGAAAAAATAAAATAACTATATATGGCGATGATTATCCAACAAAAGATGGCACTTGTGTTAGAGATTATATTCACGTAATGGATTTAGCTGAAGCACATTTGTTAGCTTTAGATAGATTATTTCAACTCCAATTATCTGATGTTTACAATATAGGTAATAATGAGGGTTTTAGCGTTAAAGAAATTATTGGGGTAGCTAAAAAAATCACTAATAAAAAAATCGATATTGAAATTCAAAGTAGACGAAAGGGAGATCCAGCTGAATTAATTGCAGATAATCAAAAAATAAAGTTGGAATTAAATTGGACAGCTAAACATTCTGATTTAGATAAAATTATTTCATCTGCTTGGCAATGGGAACAAAAACTACTTACATTTAACCAATAATTACTCGAAACTTATCCAAATAATCTTTATATTAAAGAAAGTTATATAACTAAATAAATGCTATATATCTCAATTTAGCATTTTAGGAGGAAAAAAACATGAGAAAAATCTTAGCTACGTTAATCGCTATAGCAAGCTTGGGTTATTCTTCTGCTTTTGCTGGTACTTTAGTCATCAATACTGATACTTCTGATCCTGCACCAAAAGCAGCTTTTGAATGGATTATTAATAAATTCGAAGAAGAAAACCCAGATGTAACTGTTGAGTGGAATCTTTTTGACCACGAGGGTTACAAACAATCAATTAGAAACTTTTTAAACACCAACCCGCCTGATGTCGCAAACTGGTACGCTGGAAATAGAATGTTACCATTTGTAAGAGCAGGTTTATTTGAAGATGTGTCTGACATTTGGGCAGACTCAGGATGGGTAGACGGTAACCTTACTGAAAATATGGAGCATGCCAAAAAATCTATGACTATTGGTGGTAAGCAGTGGGGTATCCCTTACACTTATTATCAGTGGGGTGTGTATTACAGAAAAGATTTATTTACTATGAATGGCATCTCAGTACCTAAAACTTGGGATGAATTCGTTGCAGCATGCGCTACTTTAAAGGAAGCAGGAATTACACCTATCACTATTGGTTCAAAGTATCTTTGGACAACAGCAGGTGTTTTTGATTACTTAAATCTTAGAACAAATGGTTATGAGTTCCACATGGATTTAACATTAGGTAAAGTTCCTTACACAGATCCAAAAGTGCAGGCAGTATTTGATAAATGGGATGAGCTTGTGAAGCCAGGTTACTTCCTAGAAAATCACGCAGCTCTTAGTTGGCAAGAAGCTTTAGCTCCGATGGTTAACGGTGAAGCAGCGATGTATGTAATGGGTAACTTTGCTGTTGCTCCATTAAAAGAAGCTGGTTTAAGTGACTCAAATTTAGGTTTCTTCCAGTTCCCTGAAATTACTCCAGGTATCCCAATGGCAGAAGAAGCCCCTACAGATACTGTTCATATTCCATCTATGGCTAAAAACAAGACTGATGCGAAGCGATTCTTGATCTTTATGTCACGTGCAGATGTTCAAGAGGAAGTAAACAAAATGCTAGGTCAGCTTCCGATTAATAGTAAATCTGGCGTAAAAAAAGGAGATCCTTTCTTAGCCGCTGGTCTTGATATGTTAAACAATGCATATGCTATGGCGCAATTCTATGACAGAGATGCACCAGCAGAAATGGCATCCGAGGGCATGAAGGGTTTTCAGGAATACATGTCAAATCCTGATAGAAGACAAAAAATTCTTGAGCGTTTAGAAAAAGTACGCCAAAGAGTTTATAAGTAACTTAATATTTAAGGGCAGCCTATTAATTAGGCTGCCTAAATTAATTTTTCAATTTTAAAAATGAGCCAAGCTGCCAGTTCAATTTCAACTAGAACAATTCGTCAATCTTCCTGGTGGAAGAGGCATCAACAAAAACTTACACCAATAATTTTTTTAACACCTGGTCTATTATTTTTTGTAGTTTATGTAATCTGGCCAATTCTTAGTTCCTTAACAATTTCTCTTTATCAATGGGATGGTTTGTCCCCTAAAACTTTTATTGGCCTCGAAAATTACATTATGCTTTTTGATGATGAATATTTTTATGTAGCTCTTTGGAATAATGTTAAATGGTTAGTTTGTTTTATGTTAGCTGTTCCAGTAGGTTTGGGCTTAGCTATTTTTTTAAATCAAACTATCTTTGGTATACGCGTAGTCAAATCTCTCTTCTTCTTTCCCTTTGTAATTTCTCAAGTAGTTATTGGTTTAATCTTTACGTGGTTTTATCGTCCTGACTATGGAGCGATTGCACCTTTTTTGAATTTTATTGGCCTAGAGGGATGGTCTATTTTAGCAGATGAAGATTATGCCACTTATGGAATTATTTTTGCAGGATTATACCCACAAATTGCATACTGTATGATTTTATATTTAACAGGATTAAATAATATTAATTCTGATCAAATTGAGGCGGGTCGAATGGATGGCGCTAAGAGCTTTTCACTATTTTGGAATATAGTTTTACCCCAATTAAGACCAGCTACTTTTCTTGCTATTGTTGTAACTGTGATAGGTGCGTTGAGAAGTTTTGATATGGTTGCCATTATGACCCAAGGTGGGCCGTGGGGCTCTACTAATGTTCTAGCGTACTATATGTTTGAACAAGCTTTGAGCGAATATGGTTATCGAATGGGATACGGATCTGCTATTGCAGCTATTCTGTTTACGATAATGATGTTTTATATCGTTTTCTTCATCTACCGAATGTATCAAAACGAAAAAAAAGGCTTATAAATCCATGTTTCCCACTCCCATCCAAAAAAGGCCTTTTTTCAATCAAGTCTCATATAAAATCCTTGTTCCGTTCTCTTTAGCTATTTGGTTGGTGCCCTTAGCGGGCATAATGATGACTTCTATTCGAGGTTTAGGTGATATCACAGCTGGAAACCTTTGGGGCACTCCATCAGAGTTTTTATTTTTTAGCAATATGGCAGATGTATTTCAAAATACTCCCATGCTCTCATACATTATAAATAGTTTTAAAATTACTATTCCTACAATGATTGGCGCTGTCGCACTAAGTTGTATGACAGGGTTTGCTTTAGCTGCCTATAAATTCAAAGCAAATTTATTTATCTTTTTTACTTTTATTGCAGGAAACTTTGTTCCTTTTCAAATCTTAATGATACCTGTCAGAGACTTAACTTTTCAAATGGGCCTATATGATACAATCACAGGTTTGGTTTTATTTCATGTCGCATTCCAAACAGGATTTTGTACTTTATTTATGAGAAATTTTATTAAAGCCCTTCCCCATGAGCTTTTAGAAGCTGCAAGAATTGATGGGACTTCCGAATTTAATATTTTTTTAAAAATAGTACTTCCTCTTACTCGTCCTGCGATAGCAGCTCTATGTGTTTTAATTTTCACATTTATTTGGAATGATTATTTTTGGGCAACAGTTCTTATTCAAGGCCAACATGCAATGCCAGTTACTGCAGGATTAAAATCACTCAATGGTCAGTGGATATCTGCTTATCATCTTCTTTCAGCCGGATCGATTATGGCCGCAATTCCACCTGTGATGATGTTTTTCTTAATGCAAAAACATTTTATTGCAGGTTTAACTTTAGGTGCGAGTAAGGGTTAGTTATGACAAAAATAGTATTTATTGGAGCCGGCAGTACAGTTTTTATGAAAAATATTTTAACTGATGTTTTGTTAGAGCCAGAACTTCAATCATCACATATTATCCTTCACGATATTGATGATAAACGACTCCAAACCTCTCAATTAGTTGCTGAGAAAGTATCATCGGCAATTGGAACCTCAGCCAAAATTAAAACCATAGCAGACCGCAAAGAGGCACTCAAAAATTCTGATTTTGTTATAGTTATGATCCAAGTGGGTGGCTACAAACCCTCGACTGTTATAGATTTTGAGATTCCTGCTAAATACGGGCTTCAACAAACAATTGCGGACACTCTCGGCATTGGAGGAATTATGAGAGGATTAAGAACAGTTCCAGTTCTTGTTGATATAGCAAAAGACATGATGGAGTTGTGTCCTCAAGCATTAATGCTTCAGTATGTAAACCCTATGGCTATAAACTGCCTAGGTCTCTCTCATTTTGTACCTGAGCTAAAATATGTTGGCTTATGTCACTCTGTGCAAGGGACTGCAGCAGATTTAGCAAGAGACATTGGTGAAGATATCAATCAAATTCACTATGAGTGCTCAGGAATTAACCATATGGCTTTTTATACTAAGTTTGAAAAAAAACTTTCAGATGGGTCAACCCAAGACCTATACCCTCAAATACATCAAGTTGGCAAAGAAGGTTCTTTTGGACCTAATTGGGATGGCTGTACCAATCATGTTCGCTATGAGATTTTAAAAAGACTTGGTTATTTTGTAACTGAGTCTTCAGAACATTTCGCTGAGTATACTCCTTGGTTCATTAAAAATCATCAACAAGGATTATTAAAAGATTTTAATATTCCCATTAATGAATATATCCGTCGTTGTGAAAAACAAATTCTAGAATGGGATGATCAAGAACAACAATTGCTCAGTAATAAGGAGTTAGTTTGCAAGAAGTCGGTTGAATATGCTTCTAGAATTATTCTTAGTATGGTGACAGGTAAAGAAGATCTCATTTATGGAAATATCTTGAACGCAAACTTGATACCTAATCTTCCTTCCAATAGTTGTGTGGAAGTTCCCTGTCTTACAAGAAAAAATGAATTAGTTCCTCAATCGGTCGTGCCTCTTCCAATGCATTTAGCAAATCTCATTCAGACAAATATCAATGTTCAACAATTAACAGTTGAAGCTTTAAAGTCTCAAAAAAAAGAAACCGTGTATCATGCTGCTATGCTTGACCCTCATACTGCAGGAGAGTTAAGTCTTGATCAAATATGGAAAATGGTGGATGAGTTAATTGAAGCTCACGGTTCAATGCTCCCCAAATTATCTTAAATGAGTAAACTATTTATAGAGACAATTGATCGTGGAGATGGAAAAAAGCTTCATCTTTATAGTCAAAATAAAGCTAAATATAAAACTTTTTCAGGATTACCACCATTAGAGGGCAATCAAACCCACCTTCGATTTCATCCCACCCGCTCAGAATGGGTGGCTTATTCTACTTCAAGGCAAAATAGAACATTTCTTCCAAATGCAATGGAGTGTCCCTTATGTCCGATGGACTCTGAGGAAAAGGCAAGTGATATTCCTGTAGATAAATATGAAGTTGCTATTTTTACTAATCGTTTCAGCTCTCTCCGTATGGAAGAAACCCATGTTCCTGAATTAGAAATACCTACACAATCTGCTACTGGTACATGTGATGTTATCTCTTACAGTTCAAACCATAAAGACCAATTTTCTGAATTATCACAAGAACGCATTGAGTTGATTTTAAAAGCTGTAGCTCATAGAAGCAAAGAACTCTTAAATAACTCTCATATAGAGTATGTACTTCCATTTGAAAATAAAGGTAAAGAAATCGGCGTTACGCTGGAACATCCACATGGACAGATTTATAGTTTTGGACATATTCCTGAGATAATAAAAAGACAATCAGAAAATCAAATACAAAATCCCTTATTAGAAACAATTGCTCATATTCCAAAAGAATTAATTTTGCATGAAAATAAATCAGGTATTTGTTTTGTACCTCGTTGGAGTAGATATCCTTTTGAAATTTGGGTTGTTCCCCATCGTCGTGTACCACAAGTTTATGATCTAGATAATGAGGAGATAAAAAATTTATCTCGTCTTTTATTAGAGTCTTCCAAAATGTTAGATAAAGTCTTTGATGAACCAATGCCTTATACACTTGCTTGGCAATTAGCACCGAAGGGATATCAGGATAGCCATCATCTGCATTGGTGTTTTCAGCCTATTAAACGGTCTAAGACAAAATTAAAATATTTGGCCGGTGTGGAACAGATTACTGGTTTTTATTTAGTTGATCTCCCACCTGAACGTTCAGCAAGAATTCTTCGAGGCGAAGAGCAACCTGATGAGTAGTGCTCAGCTATTTCATTCTTTTTTTCAAAAAGAACCCTCGATTACAACTTCTGCTCATGGACGAGTAAATCTAATCGGAGAACACACAGATTATAATAACGGTTTTGTCTTACCTTCGCTTATTCCCCAATCATTACAAGTAAGCATTAGCCTCAGAGATGATGATAAAATTATTGGAATTTCAAGCGAATTTGGTGAATTTCAATCTTCAATTTCTTCGTCAAATGATGGAACTTGGTTAGATTTTGTTAGAGGCGCAATTTATTTTTGTCAAAAAATATCACCCTCCATCAAAGGAATGGATGTTGCTGTAAGTTCAAGTATTCCATCTGGATCGGGTCTTTCCTCCTCTGCTGCTTTGGAAATAGCCTTATTGAAGGCAATATCTCAATTAAAAGATATCTCAATTCGTTCACAAGAAATGGCAAAAATAGGCCAGCAAATTGAACACCAATTTGTGGGAACTCAGTGTGGGATCATGGATCAGCTGGCATCTGCTTGTGGCATATTTGGACAAGCTATTTTTTTAGATTGTGAAAATCTTCAAACTAAATCCATCCCAGTTTTTTCGCATCATAGTTTTGTCATTATTCATTCAGGTAGTACCAGAAAACTTTCTCTTGGTAAATACAATGAACGAAAAAATGAAACTTCAAAAGCATCAGAGATTTTGGAGGTTCCCTCTCTTCGTCATGCTACTATTGATAAATTAATGAAAATCGATGATCCAATTATTAGTAAAAGAGCAAAACATATTATCTCCGAAAATGATCGTGTGCTTAAAGCAGTTTCATTTTTAGAACAAGACGATCCTATCTCTTTTGGTGAATTAATGAATTCCAGCCACTATTCGATGAGAGATGACTATGAGATCTCCAGTGATGAATTAAATCAGGTAGTTGAATCAGCAAATAAAAATGGCGCGCTAGGGGCAAGACTTACTGGTGCTGGTTTTGGAGGTTGCGTAGTTATATTGACTGCTAATAAAGAATTACCATCAGTTTCAAAGTCAGTTTTAGAGGAGTGTCCTCAAGCCTATCTAGTAACAACCATATCTAAAGAATTAAATTCCTAATTCTTTTCTATTGATAATATTTTGAAAGTTTAATTTTTCTTTATTTTTCAAATAAAATGAAACAGTTTCACAGACTTCTACGGCCATTCTCATTCGACACTCTAAAGTCAGCGCAGCATTGTGTGGAGTTAATAAGACATTAGATAAATCAAATAAAGGGTGGTCAGATGGGGGAGGTTCTTGTTCATAGACATCTAGTCCTGCAGCCCGTAACTGTTTATCTTTGAGTGCATTATAAAGATCTTGCTCATTAATTATCCCACCCCTTGCTGTATTAACAATAATACAACTATCTTTCATTTCTTTTAAGCTATTGGCATTAATGAAATTTTTGGTTTCATCATTTAAGGGCAGATGAACACTAATAAAATCAGCAAGTTTAAAACCGTCTTCAATTAAAATCGAATGACAATTCATTTTTTCAATCTTATCTTTAGATACATAGGGATCATAAACATAAACATTCATTTCGAATCCTAAACACCGCTTTGCAACTGCTTGGCCAATTCGACCAAAGCCTAAAATGAGAACATTTTTTTGATATAACTCAAAAAAAGAAGGAAGATTTCCTTTTTCTTGAAACTTGCCTTTTCGAGTAAGATCATCAGAGAGATGTATATTTTTTGTCAGTTGTAAAAAAAAAGTCATTACATGCTCTGCCACACTGACTGCATTAGCAGTACCCGTAACTCCAAGAGCAATCTTTTTTTTATTTAAATATTTTAAATCGACGTTGTCATAACCAACACCGTGACGAGCAATAATTTGTAGATTAGGGCAGGCATCGATAACATCATTGGGCATTTGTGCAGTGCGAAGTACTATCCCTGATACATCTGCTAATTCTTTTTTCAAGTTGCTCGCGCTATCATCTGCAACTTCAATAATAGAAAGTCCTTGAGATCGAAGTACCTCCCAACCTAATTCATGAATGGAACCAACTAAGCCTATTTTCATTGAATTATCAAACTATGTAAAAAAGACGTTATTTTCAAAGGATTTTTCATTCAAATTCTGAAGAGATTATGTAAGATACACAATTGATTAAGAGGAGGAATAATGAAAACTGTCAGATTATCTTGTGCACACGCGCTTTTTAAATTTTTAATTGCTCAAAAAACCATCATTGATGGAAAGAAAGTTCCGTTATTCCCAGGCGCCTTTGCTATTTATGGACATGGAAACGTCGCTTGTCTTGGACAAGCAATGGAGGAGTTTCAATCTGACCTTCCTGGTTATCGAGGTCACCACGAGCAAAGTATGGCGTTATCTGGCATTGGATATGCAAGAGCAATGCGCCGCAAACAAATTTTTATTGCAACTTCTTCTTCTGGTCCTGGTGCTATGAATATGGTTACTGCTGCTGGTGTTGCTTTAAGCAATCGTCTACCATTGCTTTTATTACCTGGTGATGTATTCGCTTCCCGTTTTCCAGACCCTGTATTGCAGCAAGTAGAAAACTTTAATTCTCCTGTTGAAAATCAAAATGATGCCTTCAAACCAGTTTCTCGATTTTTTGATCGAATTACAAGACCAGAACAGATACTAAATTCTCTACCGCAAGCAATTCAAATTATGTTAGATCCTGCAGACTGCGGCCCTGCCACTATTGCAATCTCTCAAGATGTACAAGGTGAGTCTTTTGATTACCCTGAAGCTTTTTTTGGAGAGCGCGTTCATGAAATTAGAAGAATTTATCCTGACCCTAATCAAGTTAAAGTTGCAGCTAATAAATTAAAAAATTCAAAACAACCAATTATCATATCTGGAGGAGGGGTTTTATACTCCGAAGCCGAAGAAGAATTATCTCTTTTTGCTAAAAAACATAATATCCCTGTCACAGCAACAGCGATGGGTATTGGTTGTATGACTAAAGATGACCCTTACTATATTGGAGGAATAGGAGGCTTAGGTGAAAAGTCTGCTAATAACCTTTCAAAAGAAACTGATCTTGCTTTGGCCATTGGTACTAGACTTGCTGACTTTACCACAGGCTCTTGGGCTAACTTTGAGAGTGATAATTTTCAATTAGTGTCCTTGAATGCAGCTCGATTTGATACAGCAAAACATTTAGCTACACCTATTGTGAGTGATGCAAAAATAGGACTTCAACAATTATCAGAAACATTAGGCGATTGGAAGGCACCCGATAATTGGTACCAAAAAGCAATCAAAGAGCGAGCAGAGTGGGAAGCCCATGTTCAAAAACAAAGTGGCCCAACTAACCAAGAAGAGCCATCCTATGCTCATGCAGTAGGGGCCGTTTATCGAAACGCCGATCCTAGTGACATAGTTGTAACTGCAGCAGGAGGTTTGGTTGGTGAAGTCGTTCAAGTATGGAAACCTAAACAAATTAATACTTTTGAAACTGAGTGGGGTTTTAGTTGTATGGGGTATGAGATTAGTGGTGCGTTGGGAATTAAAATGGCAAAACCAGATCAAGATGTCGTGGTTTTCTTGGGAGATGGTTCTTATCTATTAAGTAACAGTGATATTTATAGCTCTGTTCTATATGACCAAAAGCTCATCATAGTTGTTTGTGATAATGGAGGCCACATGGTGATTAATCGCCTTCAATTAGCCAAGGGAGGAAAAGAGTACATTTGTAATCTTCGGGCAGCTCGTGCCAAAAATCTACAGTTTGTGGACTTTGAAAATCATGCAAAAAGCATGGGGGCTAATGCGGAGACTGTCAATTCTACATCTGAACTTGAGGCTGCATTTAAACGAGCCAAAGACTCTGATAAAACATATTTGATTGTTATTAAAACGCATGGCTACGAGTGGTTAGAGGGAAGTGCATTTTGGGAATCTCCAACCTTGCAAAATCCAATTACTAAAGAAAACAAAGACGCATTAGCTGACTTTCAAGATGGAAAAGAAAAACAACGAAAAGGTATTTAATTTATTTTTAAGATAGAAATATCAGCTTGAGATAAAGTTCGCTTGCCAATAAGAAGCTCGCCCTGATAGACTTCGGGTATAGACACGTCCTGAGATCCGTAGTTTGTGAAGAATAACAGATTACCTCTACGGCGAACTCTTAAATATTCTGGAAGTTCTACTACATCTAGACCAGCTAGTTGCATTTGATTTCTCATAATAGCATTCAATAACTTTTGATCAGGCCATCCGCAAATATAGCTGCCCTGATTTCCACTTGTTAGGACTGCCATACCATCGCTCGCTTTACCCTCGCTTACACCAGAAGTAAATCCATGCTCTCTCCAAACAGAAAAGTTTCCATTAATTCCATTCCACTCAACGGGCACTGGTAAATCTATAGGAAGGGCATCTACGCGTCGAACCTGAAATCCAAGTCCCTCGAGACTTAGCTCAGGAGGGAGTTGAAAATCTTGAGTTTTAATTCCTGTTCTTGGACCTGCTAAAATTTGAGCACCAGATTTAATCACTCTTTTTAAGTCCTCTTCTTGAAATTGAACGAAAGAGGGAATGATGACTAATTTATATCCAGTAAAATCAGCATTTTTTCCAACAATATCCAAAGAACCTCCATTCATTCTTACGGCCTTATAGAAATCCAATAGGAGTCTGGTGTAATGAAAATCATGGGTTTGACCATCAAGCTCAGTCATCCAACATGCTTCATAGTCATGAACAAGAGCTATAGGAGATTGTTCAGTTACAGGCATTTCTATTTTTTTTAACTCTTCACTGACTTGTTTTGCTTCTTCTTGACCTGGAGCAGGAGTATTATCACTGTACATTAAACCAGCATGCATTTGCTCTTGAGCATATGGTACCTGCCTCCATCGAAAATAACTAACTACTTTGGCATCATGAGCAAAAGCTTCCCACGACCATAAGCGCACAGCCCCTTTAACTGGAATGGGATTGTACTTAGCCCAATTAACAGGACCAGGCTGCTGTTCCATTACCCACAGCTGACCCATGCCTCGATACAAGTCATGGTGGTAGGCTTGAAAGTCAGGATCGCCAATTCGATAACACTCTTGTAAAAGTTTTTTATCCTCACGGGCAATCACTTGCATATTTTGAAGGAAACCTAATGGATAACTATTCCAAGCTGCAATTTCTAAATCTTGGGAAACTTCACGATGATCAAACTCAGTGAAATGACCCATGTAATCATGACTTATAGATCTTCCAGGTGAATATTTTTTAATAATTTCTACTTGAGCTAAATTAAATTTTCTTACTTGATCAGAACTAAATCGTCGAAAATCAAGATTATGAGAGGGGTTAGCTTCTGTAACGGTTAAGTTGGGTAATTCTATTTCTTCAAAACTATTATACTCCATAGACCAAAAAACGTTTCCCCAAGCTTTATTTAACTTATCTATAGATGAATATTTTTTTTGTAACCACAATCTAAATTCTTTTTTTGATGATTGGCACCAAGAATAAGTTGTTTCGTGACACCCGTATTCGTTGTCTGTTTGCCATGCTTGCACATAAGAGTTATCCCCATATCGTTGAGCGATAATTTTAATAATTCTTTTTGATTGTTCTAAATATCCAGAGTGAGAAAATGAATAATGTCGGCGTGAGCCAAATTTACGAGGCTGACCATTGCTATCAATAGCTACCATGTCAGGCATTTTATCAACTAGCCATTTTGGGGGAGTGGCAGTCGGGGTACACATAACAATCTTAAGACCTGCTTTACCAAGGATATCCACAATCTTATCCAACCATTCAAAGTCAAATTTATCAGGGCTTTTTTCAATACGAGACCAAGCAAATTCAGCTATTCTGACCCATTTGATACCAGTTTTGACCATATTTTCAGCATCACTTATCCACAGATCCTGAGACCAGTGCTCAGGGTAATAACAAACTCCAAGTTCAGGGCTGGAGGACATGGTTAACTAATTGATATTCCGGTGCTGTTAAAAAAGTGGGTATTTTCTGAAACCCACCCAAGATTGATATCTTGATTTAAACTAGCTGAGCTTGAGACATCTAATTTAGCTGTAATTTCATTTTCTCCACCGATGTTGATATAACAAAGAAGATGTTCTCCTAAATTTTCAATGTGACGGACATTACCTTTTATTTTGGTCTCTCCCTCTGGGGTTATAAATAAATGCTCTGGTCTAACCCCAATTTTCGAAGTCTGACCAGGAGCGTTAATAATTTTCAAATTATGATTTGTGTCTTTTTTGACATCAATAATATTCATTTTTGGACTACCGATAAACTCAGCAACAAATTGATTTTTTGGAGAATTATAAAGCTCTATGGGTGTTCCAATTTGCTCAATAATACCCTGATTTAAAACAACAATCCGATCTGCCAATGTCATTGCCTCCACTTGGTCATGAGTTACATAAATCATTGTGGCAGTTAGTTGACTATGAAGTTTTGCAATTTCTATTCTTGTTTGGATTCTAAGTGCTGCATCCAAATTAGATAGGGGCTCATCAAACAAAAAAACTTTAGGATCTCGAACAATAGCACGTCCAATAGCAACTCGTTGTCGTTGTCCACCTGAAAGTTGTTTTGGTAATCGTTCAAATAAATTTTCTATTTGTAAGATTTTAGCTGCCTCAGTAACTCTTTGTTGGATTTCATCTTTTGGGGCTTTTGCTTGTTTCAATGCAAAAGACATATTTTCGAAAACAGTCATATGAGGATAAAGAGCATAAGATTGAAATACCATTGCCACACCTCTTTCTGCAGAAATAACATTATTTACTACTTCCCCACCGATCGAAATTTCTCCTTCAGTAATTTCTTCTAAACCAGCTATCATTCTGAGTAAGGTTGATTTCCCACAACCTGAAGGTCCAACAAAGACTACAAATTCTCCTGATTTGATTTCTAAATCAACCCCGTGAACTACTTCAGTCTTGTCATAAGATTTTTTAATTTTATTGAGATTTACATCTGCCATTTTAGTTGAAAACTATAGCATTTTTTAAAAAAACAATCACTAAAGACGGTTTACTAAAAACTAATAAAAGCATCTGAAAACTTCACAAATATTTTTGGAATTCTCTATAAGAAAGTTTTGTTTTTCTTGAAAAATTTTCGTAGTCCACATGTATGAGGCCAAATCTTTTATCATACCCATATGACCATTCATAATTATCTAATAAAGACCAAGCAAAATAACCTTTAAGTGGAATTCCTTTTTTCAAACATTCAAGAATTTCTTGGAGATGCAACTGAAAATATTCAATTCGATCTAGATCTTCAATATCACCTTTAGAATTCATTCTATCATTATTGGCCATTCCATTTTCAGTGATGTAAATTGGAATCTTTTCATCATACTCTTTATGAATACGATTGATAAAATAACTAAGCCCTTTAGGATAGAATTCCCAATCCATATCAGTTTTTTTTAAGGAACCTCTAAGGCAATCATAGTTAATTTTATCTTTTGATATTTTTGATTTAATAAGTGAGCGTGTATAGTAATTAATACCGAGCCAATCAATTGGTTTAGAAATTGTTTTTAGATCAGATTGATAATCTTGAGGCATCAAAGGCTCAAACAAATTTAAAGATATTTGAGGGTATTTGCCTTTAAAAATAGCATCAGCAAACCAACGATTATAAATGGCATCAAATAAGTTTGCTGCTTGAATATTTTTTTCACTTTGATCAATAGGCTCACTAAACTCATTATTTAAAATAATTCCTATTTGATGATTATGCTCCGATCTTAGTGAGTCAACACTGAGACCATGGGCTAATAAAATATTGTGCATGGAATTCACAGCGGCATTAAGATCCTTCTTTCCCGGCGCATGTTCTCCCAAATAGTAACTAAGCCATGATATACACCAAGGTTCATTAATGGTTGCAACTGATTTAAATTGATCGCCAAAGTTTTTAGAGATGAAATTTGCATAATCTGCAAATCTTTTACTGGTATCTTTGTTTTCCCAGCCCCCGTTTTTAATAAAACGAATTGGTAGATCCCAGTGATATAAAGTAGGAAAGGGTTCTAAATCATTTAAATTAATCTCATCTAAGAGTCGGTGATAGAAATTAACTCCATCTTGATTAATTTGATTATCATTTTCTGGAAATAGTCTTGGCCAAGCAAAAGAAAAACGATAAGCCTTGAAGCCCGCATCTTTGATTAGTTTTATATCTTCTTTGAAAAAAGAGTAGTGATTACAGGCCTTTTGGCCATCTATTCCATTTAGTCTTCGCTCAGCAAAGTCATCCCAGATTGATTTCCCACAACCACCATAAGAATTACCTTCAATTTGATAAGATGAAGTAGCAACACCAAATGTAAAATCTGAAGGGAAGTCTTGAAGAATAGATAAATTACTCAAGGATACTTAAATTTTGGGAATTAAATAAATGAGTTTTCTCAAGATCTAGTTTTATTTTAACTAAATCTCCTACTTTAATAGTTGCATCCCCGGTTACTTCTATAACTATTGGCTCTTTCTCCCCCTCTAGATATATAAAAGTACTCGAACCCAGCTTTTCAGTTACAAAAACTTTACTTTGCCAATGATAATCATTGTCTGATCCAAGATGCATATCTTCAGGTCGAATTCCAAAAATCAATTCAGCATCTATATTTTTATCTTTCAATTTCTTAGGAAGAGTAAAATTCGATCCTAGAGTATTGATCTCAACTTGATTTGAGGAGTTTGATAAAAATTTTGCTGGAATAAGATTCATTTTCGGTGAACCAATAAAACCTGCAACAAATGTATTATTAGGTTTATTGTAAAGATCTAAAGGCTCTCCTTGTTGAGAAATTTCACCCTGATCTAAGACAACAATTTCACTGGAAAGTGTCATAGCTTCAGTTTGATCATGAGTGACATAAACCATAGTTGTATCTAAATGTTCATGAAGTTTAGCAAGCTCAATTCTCATTTGTACTCTAAGAGCTGCATCTAAGTTAGACAAAGGCTCATCAAATAAAAATACTTTGGGTTTTCTAGTAATGGCTCGACCAATAGCTACTCGCTGACGTTGACCCCCAGAAAGTTGTTTAGGTTTTCTTTGAAGATATTGTTCAATTTGCAAAATCCTTGCCGCCTCTTGAACCCGATCTTGTATTTCTTCTTTCGGGCGTTTTTCTAATTTTAACCCAAAGGCCATATTATCAAAAACAGTCATATGAGGATAAAGAGCATATGACTGGAATACCATGGCAATATTTCTTTCTTTAGGGGAGAGGTCATTAACAAGACTCCCATCAATTGATATATTTCCAGATGTAATAATTTCCAACCCAGCTATCATTCTGAGTAAGGTTGATTTTCCACATCCAGATGGACCAACTAAAGTTGTAAAAGATTGACTCTTAATATTCAGTGAAAAATCTCTAATAACTTGAGTTTTGCCGTAAGATTTATTGAGATTTTCTATTGAAATATCAGCCATTATTGAAGGTATCCAAGAAATTCCTTTTGACTATCGATCATAGTATCTAAAAGAGAGGCTGCTGTTTTGGCATTGTCTACTACAGGATCAGCAAGAAGTGCACAAAAGGCATTTTGTTTAGATTTTGATAATACTGCATCAGTGGTCATCTGAATGACCCCAACCTGTGAGTTGAGCAGGGTGCCAAAAGATTTAGGATAATTTTCAAGTTTTTTTCCATGAACACCACTTTTGTTAATGATGGCAGGAACTTCAACAACAATATCTTTCGGAAGACATTCTATAAAACCATCATTTGGAATATTGACTGCATGTTCCAGAGCATTGGCATCAGTAACAATATTTTCGATTATAGGTATTACTCTCTCATGAGGCTCAGAATCATTCATATCAAAGAATTGATGATAACTATCGTTATCATAATAAGTTAGACATCTTTTTTTATAGTTATCATAAAAGTCTAATATTCCATCATGATCTGCTACACTGTAAGCCCATGCCAAATACTCACCTAAGTGAGAGTCTGTGGTAATAGGAAGGTACCCATACTGATTGTATAATTCAAAAAATACTCCTCGCTCAGCTCCTGGTTTTGAGTAAAAGCCTTCATGATCATTAATTAAACCTGAATAATAATCGTGAAATTTTTGTTTAATAAATGGATACCCATTTTTACCATTGTCTTTATATTTAGCATTTAACAGAATACTAAAATGATTTAATCCACCTGCTTCAAAATCAATATTAGATAATTCAGTTTCCATCAAAGTAGGAAGCTGACGATCCATCGATTTGATTTCATGACAAAGACCCGTAATTTTTAAATTTGGAAAACGAGTAGTCAAAGCATGACAAATTCTTTGCATTGGATTGGAATAACTAAATACAAAAGCATCTGGACATATTTTTTCAATGTCTTCACATATTTGAATGATTGGCGGAATTTGGCGCATGGCATGAAAAAGCCCACCTGGACCACCATTTTCTCCATAAACCTGTTTAATACCGTACTGTAATGGTGTTTTCCAATCTTGATCCCATAAATCAAATCTCCTCCCTACTTCAATAGAGATCAAACAAAAATCTGCCCCTTTCAGTGCATCAGGACGAGAGGTTGTTGCTTCTACGGTGAAATTAACACCCATTTTTTCTTTATAAGAAAGAGCTATATTCTTAGTGTTTTCAAGGGTTTCAGCATTAATATCATGCAAAACCAAAGTTGATCCTTCTAAGATTTTTGATTTGTAGAAATCACCCACAGTTCCTAAACCAAAATTTGTGCTACCAGCACCTATGATTACTATTCGATTGCTCATCCTATTTACCTTTCTTTTAACCTTTCACTGAACCCGCAACTAATCCTCTTATAAAATATCTTTGCAAAGAAAAGAAGATCAACAATGGCACACTCATTGAAATGAACGCACCGGTAGTAAGTATTTCCCAATTCTCTCCTCGAGAACCAAGTAGCTCTTTTAACTTTGCAGTTAAAATAATTTCACTTGGGTGTTTATCTAAGAAAACTAAACCTACAAGAAGGTCATTCCAAACCCATAAAAATTGCAAGATAAAAATGGAAGCAAAAGCTGGTATTGAGAGAGGAACCACAATTTTCATAAAAGTATCATAGTGGGTAGCTCCATCCACTCTTGCTGCTTCCATCATTTCATTAGGAAGAGATTTTAAAAAATTCCATAATAAAAATGTTGTCGAAGCGAGGCCAAATCCAGTATGGGCCATCCAAATTCCTGGAAAAGATTTTGCCGCTACTCCAAATAGCGCACCAATATCATTGTAAATTGACAAAATAGGTATCAATGACATTTGTAAAGGAACTACTAGTGCTGCTATGACCGTTGCTAATAATAAGTCTCTTCCAAAAAACCTCATCCAAGTAAGGGAATAAGCAAAAAAAGAACAAATTATTAGAGGAATTAAAGTAGACGGTATCGCGACAGCAAAAGTATTAATAAAAGCTTGTCCAAGTCCTTCTCTTAGCAGAACCTCTTTATAGTTATCTAATGTAAAAATCGGTGGACTAGTAGCAGAGACAAAAATGCGTTTTCCTTTCTTTTTTGTAAATTTTTCTTTTGATCTCCAAAAATAATTCCCTTTTTCATCTATAGAAATTTCAGATCCATCTTTAAATACCGCAATTTCACCAACCATAAATTCATCTATATTTTTAGAAGTAATTCCAAATCGAGAAATAACTTTTCCGCTTCCTTCTTCAAATACCTTATCTTTAATTATGAAATACCCATCTTCTTCAATTTGGGCTTCCATTCCTTTTGTTCGATAAATTTCATTTACATCAGTAGTAGTAAAAGAGGTCCACCATCCACTGATTGCCAATACGTCTTTGTCTCTAAGGGAACTTATAAAAAGACCAAAAGTTGGTGCTATCCAAACAAAAACAAAGACAATCAAAAGTAATTGCGCAAAAATTGAAGAGATGGAGAATTTTTTCATCAAATTTTTTGATCTTTTCTGTGCTGATATAAGTTCCAACCAAGGATAGGTATAACACCAATCATGATACAGAAAGCGAGCACACTTCCTCTACCAGAATCACCACCACCCCTAAACATCCAGTCATACATGAGATTAGCTAAAACCTCAGTCTGCCATTGACCATTAGTCATAGCGTAAATGATGTCAAAAACTTTCAATACTAAAATTGTAATAATAGTCCAGATAACAAGAATTGTTTGCTGGAGATAAGGAATGATTATGGACCAAAATATTTTCAATTCACTGGCGCCATCAATTCGAGCGGCATCTAATGTTTCACTAGGAATACTTCTCAACGCAGCACTAAATATAACTAACGCTAGTCCTGTTTGAATCCAAATCATAATTGCCATCAAAAATAAATTGTTCCAAATGGGGATCGTCAGCCAAGCTTGGGGTTCAAATCCAAATGCAACAACAATTGCATTTAATAATCCAATTTGTTCTTGCCCAGGACCACGATAGTCATAAATAAATTTCCAAATTACGCCTGCCCCAACAAAAGAGATAGCCATGGGCATAAAAACGATGGATTTAGCAATCGTGCCCCACCATATACGATCTGCAAGATTGGCAATGACTAAACCAAAAAAAGTACTAAGTGTCGGGACAATTAAAAGCCAACCAAAGTTATTTAAAATACTTCTACGAAAATCAGGATCCTTGATAGCCCAAGCATAGTTAGACCACCCCAAAAATTCTCTTCCTATTTTATCATAAAAACTTAAGCGAATTGTTTCAAACACAGGATAAATAATGAATACGAATAGAATAATGAAAGCAGGCGCAATAAAGATTACTACACGAAAAGAATTTTCTAATTTAAATATTTTTGAAGAACGCTTACCAAAATAATCCAAAAGAATGTTAGATATATGAAAAAATAGAACAAAGACTAATATTCCAATAAGGACAGTGAGAGCTAGAGAAAATATTGTCATTAGGAATAATTAGTAACGAAATTTTAGGGCGAACAAATAAAATTATTCGCCCTAAATAAGATAGTTATTATTCGCCAGCTTCCCAGCTTGCCTGGATCGCATCAGCTACTTCTTGAGCTGATTTGCCGTTAGTGTAGTCAACCATTCCAGTCCAGAATGAACCCGCACCAACCCAACCTGGCATTAGATCTG
This sequence comes from uncultured Alphaproteobacteria bacterium, assembly GCA_902522585.1. Classification (GTDB taxonomy): domain Bacteria; phylum Pseudomonadota; class Alphaproteobacteria; order HIMB59; family HIMB59; genus HIMB59. Next base: position 2,259 of record CABYWI010000004.1, on the reverse strand, counting down.
ATCCATCAAATCTAAATGTGGTTGCCTGCTGAAGAATTTCATGGAGACCTCTGAAAGTATCACTAGCATATTTGCTTGTATCAACTCCAGTGTGAGGTGTTAAAAATCCACCTTTTTCCATGAATCTTTCATGAGCTTCTGGGTGCATTAAAAACTTCATGAATTCTGTTGTAACTCTATTCATATTTGTAGCAGTTAAAACAGTTCCTCCACCAAGAACAGGCTTTCCTAAATCCTTATCAGCATAAGCCGGGAAATAGAAAAAGTCATAGTCTACCCCAGCTTCTAAACCTTCAGGAAAGAAAGCAGGAATAAAGCTAGCTTGTCTGTGCATCATGCACTCAGCAGGTGAAGAAAATAATCCATTAGGCGAGTCTCTAAAATCAGTTGTAGCAACTGCTTTAGCTCCACCATTTACATAAGAGTCATTTAAAGCAATAGAACCAAAGAAATCCATAGCTTCAAGTACTCTTGGATCATTAAATTTCATATCATTTGAAACCCACTGGTCATACACGACAGGTGAATGTGTTCTTAACATGATATCTTCCATCCAGTCAGTTGCTGGCCATCCTGTTGCACCACCAGATCCAAGACCAATACACCAAGGCGTATTATCATCGGCTGCCATTTGATCAGTTAAAGCTAGTAGTTCTTCCATTGAAGATGGTACTTCGTAACCATTGTCTTCAAAGTTATCTGGTGAATACCAAACTAAACTTTTTACGTTTACTCGATAAAAAACACCATAAAATTTATCAAAGCTAGCTGCATTGGATTTATGAGAAGCTAAATTACTGGCATATGGGTTAGGGTTATAATTGTGCTTTTTAGCAAAGTCCATTACGCGCTTTCTCGTAACTTCACTTACATCTGAATATCCACCAAGAGCCCTTGATACTGTTGTGATAGAAAGGTTGAGTTTCTTTGCTAATTTAATGATATTCATAATATGCATAGAATAAAGGGTAATTTTAGTTTGACAACCAAAACGTTTTGGTAAAATCTTAATATAGTTATATAGTTATTTATGTAAGGAGGAGTTTCATGAAACTCATTAAACTAATAATAAGCGTACTTACATTATCAATTTTTACTTCAAGCTTTGGTAATGCTAGTTCCGCTTATTCAGGTCCGGATCTATCAGGCGAAAGCTTGACTATTCTTGGACCTTGGATGGCTCCTGAAGATGAGTCATTTAGAGATGTAATCTCAATTTTCGAAAACGCAACTGGTGCAACTGTAGAGTACGGTGGGTCTGATGAATTTGAACAAATTATTAATATCGACTGTCAAGCAGGTAGTCCGCCCGACATAGCTGTTTTCCCACAGCCTGGTCTTGCTGCAAATATTGCAGCTACAGGATGTCTTAAACCCTTAGGGCCAGATGTTGAAAGTTTAGTTCGAAGTAATTATGCAGCAGCTCAGTCTTGGATAGATCTATCTACTTATAAAGATGCAGCTGGTTTTGATAAATTTTATGGATTGAATAACAATACCTTAAATCAAATTGCTTATTTTAAATTTGTTGCTGGAATGTCTCATAAAATTAATAAAGATAATATTTTATTTTATATGTTATTTGCAAATAGTGCTAAAGAAGAAATGGACTCTTATAAAAAGTTAGTAGAAGTTAATAAAGTTAAAAACATTATCATTCATAATGTTCGAACTGATGATAAACGTATTGATTATTTAAATTCAAAAAAAATAAATTTTGTAGCATGGGGTAGATCTAAAAAAATAAATTATTCATGGGTCGACTTAGATAATGAGCTAGCTACAGAGCTGATAGTTGACTATCTTCATTCAAAAGGACATCAGCTGTTTGCTTTCATTAATGTTTCTGAGAAATATAATTTTGCTTATTTAAGAAAAAAAGGATTTCAAAAAGCATTGAAAAAATATCAAATAAAATTTGATAAATTTCTTTATCGAACAACTAGTTTAGAGGACCCTTCATTTTCTAAAGAAATCACAATAGATCTTCTTAAAAATAATCCTCGATTAAACTGTATTATATGCTCAACAGAATACTCAAGTGTTGGAGCTATTCAGGCTTGTGCAGAATTAAACAAAAAAATTGGAGAGGATATCTCCATTATTACTTTTGATGGTCCTGTCGTAGGGTCACTCACTAATCCTAAATTAACCGCTATATCGCACCCACTTGAAGAACTTGGGACAAATGCTATTAACATTCTCTTGGGCTCTCCAAAAAAAACACAACTCGCTAATTATTTAGTTAAGCCTCATATA
>CABYWI010000003.1 GCA_902522585.1 uncultured Alphaproteobacteria bacterium | reverse complement strand
AAGAATTATTGGAATTCCCAAATAAAGACTCATTACTGATGAGTTTTTCCTATCCTCCCCCATCAATCTAAAAGCAATTATACAACTTCCAGATCTACTGAAGCCAGGTAAAAAAGCAAGGCATTGAAAGAAACCTGCCACAAAAAATTTTATTTTTATGTTAGAAATTTTTATTACTTGAAAAATTTTCAAATCTGATAAGTAAAGTAATATTCCTCCCAAAATTGAAGTATAGCCAATAATTTGAAGGCTAAAAAAGCTTAAATTAAAGATTTTGAGGAATGCGCCGACAATGATTGCCGGAATTGTAGCTAATGCAATCGGAATAAAATTTAGTTTGATGTTATTAAATTTAAGATGATTTTGCTTAAATAAATATAATATTAATGCCAATAAAGATGAAAAATGGGCAGTAGTTTCATATAAATAATTTCGTGTATCGCTTTTATTGTACAATAACTCTAGCAAATTAAGATGGCCACTTGAGCTAATTGGAATAAATTCGGTGACACCTTGAATAATCGAATAAAAAGCATAAAAAAGATAGTGAATAGTCATAAATTATTATCAAATAAATATTTACATAATTTTAATTAGTCAATATAAATTCTTTTCTTTTAAAAATTATGTTTAAAAAGTAATATTTTATTATCATGTTAGAGTTTCATAAAAAAAATCAACAGAATCCTGATAAAACAGATCCTGAAAAAAGAATAAAGGATTTTCAAGAAATTTACAGACAGTTTGATCAAAATACGTCTGTTGAGCAGTCATCTAGATGCTCTCAATGTGGTGTTCCATTCTGTCAAATCCACTGTCCTCTAAACAATAATATTCCTGATTGGTTAAAATATATAGCAGAGGGCAGATTGAAGGAGGCTTATGAAATTTCAACTTCAACAAATGCATTCCCAGAAGTTTGTGGAAGGGTTTGTCCTCAAGATAGATTATGTGAAGGAAATTGTGTTGTTGAACAAGCTGGCTTTGGTGCAATCACAATAGGTAATCTTGAAAAATATTTAACTGAAGTAGCATGGGAAAAAGGATGGATAGAAAAAAGCCATTCAACAAGTCCTAATAATCGAAAAATTGCAATTATTGGGTCTGGCCCAGCTGGTATGGCGGCAGCCTTTTACTTGGTAAAACAAGGTTATTTTGTAGATATTTTTGAAAAAAATGATCGAGCTGGTGGTTTAATGATTTATGGAATACCTAACTTCAAATTAGATAAAAGTGTCGTAGAGAGAAGAACTGAATGGCTATCAGAAAGCGGAGTAAAATTTCATTTAAATAAAGAAGTAGGAAAACACATATCCTTTCAAGAACTTGAAAAAGATTATGATGCAATACTCGTTGCTACTGGCGTTTACAAAGCTAGGCAATTAGATATTGAGACTAACAATATTGAAAATTCTCTTCCTGCATTAGATTTTTTAATTGAAAGTAATAGGGTTGGTTTAGGGGATACCCCATCGAAAAATAAATTTTTAGATGCAAAAGATAAACATGTTGTTGTAATTGGTGGTGGGGATACTGCGATGGATTGTGTCAGAACAGCTATCCGACAAAAAGCAAAAGAAGTAACATGTCTGTATCGAAGGAATAAAGAAAATATGCCTGGATCTGCAAGAGAAGTATTAAATGCTGAACAGGAAGGAATAAAATTCAACTGGCTTTCTGTTCCTTCTAAAATCATTTCACAAGATAAATCTGCATCTAGTCTTGCCTACAAAGTTGCAACTTTAGGAGAGGCGGATGAGACGGGTAGACGTAAACCCATTGATACAGGCGTTGAAAAACAAATTAAAAGTGATCTTATTATTCAGGCCCTTGGATTTGAGCCAGAAGATCTCAACCAAAATTTTGGTACAGATTTAGAGTTAACTAGTTGGAATACAATAAAAGTAGACTTTAAAAAGTTTCAAACAAGTAACCCAAAAGTATTTGCAGCAGGAGACATCGTTAGAGGAGCATCTCTTGTAGTATGGGCAATACATGATGGTAGAGAAGTAGCTAAATCTATTCATCAATATCTAGAAAATAAATTAGTTAAAAAGAAAGCTTCATAATGTGTCAAGAAATAAAAGATTTTATCAAATATAGAGAGCTTCTTAAGAAGAACCACATTTATAAAGATAGCTATGAACATGACAATTGTGGTGTTGGATTAGTCGCAGATATCAAAGGCGAATCCAGGAGAGATATTGTTGAAAAAGGAGTGGAGGCTCTTAAGGCAGTTTTTCATCGAGGAGCTGTTGATGCTGACGGCAAAACTGGAGATGGCGCAGGTATTATGCTCGAAGTCTCACACTCATTTTTTAGTAAACAAGTTACTAAAACCGGTCATCTAGCTGAACATGATAACTTACTTGGTGTTGGAATGATATTTCTTCCCAAAAGGGATTTTGGAGCTCAAGAAAAGTGTCGAGCAATAGTTGAATATGAAATCATAAAAGCCGGAATGAGTTTGTATGGATGGAGACAAGTACCAGTCAATACAGAAATCATAGGTGAAAAAGCTAACTTTACTAAACCAGAAATTGAACAGATAATTTTTACTCCAAAAGACTCTCACGAAAATATAGAAAAAAGACTTTATTTAACAAGAAGAAGAATTGAAAATAAAATTAAGGCATTAAATATAAATGACTTTTATATTTGCTCCTTATCAACTGAAACTATTGTCTACAAAGGCATGTTTCTAGCAGAGCAGTTATCTGAGTTTTATCCTGATCTTTTAGATCCTGACTTCAAATCTAAGTTTGCTATCTACCATCAACGTTATTCCACTAATACTTTCCCTACTTGGTCTTTGGCACAGCCATTTAGGGTTCTAGCTCATAATGGAGAAATTAATACACTCAAAGGTAATATTAATTGGATGAGTGCCCATGAGCCAAGAATTACACACCCTTTTTTTAATGAAAGAATTAATGATCTTAAACCTATTTTAGACTCAGATGCTTCTGATTCAGCTTCTCTAGATGCCGCATTTGAATTACTAGTCCAAACTGATCGTGACCTACCAATGGCAAAATCAATGATTATCCCTGAAGCATGGTCTAATCGTCCTGATATGTCCGAAGAATTGAAAAATATGTACGCCTACTGTAACGCAGTAATAGAACCTTGGGATGGTCCTGCTGCAGTTTGTGGAAATTTTGGCGATTGGATAATTTCTGGAATGGATAGAAACGGTTTAAGACCTCTTAGATACATTTTAACTAATGATGGTTTGTTAATCTCAGGTTCTGAAGTTGGAATGATCAATATTGAAGAAAAAGATATTTTAAAAAAAGGTCGTGTGGGTCCTGGAGAGTTAGTGGCGATCAATTATAAAGACAAAAAATTTTACGAGAGCGTAGAGCTAAAAAATATTTTAAGCAATCGACAAGATTTTTCAGATTGGAATAAAAAAACAGTACAACTAGACGCAATTCTGGCATCTGAACAAATTGACCAACCAAAACTAGAAAAAGACTCCTTTTTTTATCAGCAGGCAAAATCTTTCAATCTATCCTTAGAAATATTGGATTTAATTTTAGATCCAATGGTAAAAACATGCCAAGAGGCAACTGGCTCAATGGGAGATGATGCGCCTTTGAGTGTGCTTACAGAAAGATATCGAGGATTACATAGTTTTTTCAAACAGAATTTTAGTCAAGTCACCAATCCTCCGATCGACAGCCTAAGAGAACAGGTTGTAATGAGTTTAAAAACTCGTTTAGGAAACTTAGGTAATATTGTTGAGGAAGACTCGGAGCAATGCAATCTTGTACTTCTTGAAAGCCCAGTTCTTCTTAACCATGAACTCTCAACTCTCAAAAATCATCTAAACCAATTTACTACAGAGATAGATTGTACTTATGATGTCAATTCTAAAACTGATTTTTTAAATGAAATTCAACGTGTTTGTGCTGAAGCTGAACAGGCTGTAAGGTCTGGCTCCCAACATTTAATCATCACAGATAAAAATATATCTAAAGACAGAATAGCTTTACCAATGATTTTAGCGACTAGTGCTGTTCACAGTCATTTAGTTAAAAATAACCTTAGAACATTTACTTCCTTAAATGTTTCATCTCTTGAATGTCTTGATGTCCATTACTTTGCTGTTTTAATTGGAGTTGGGGCAACAACTGTTAATGCATCTTTAATTGAAAACATAGTTAATGATAGACTTAATAAAAACATCTATCAGAATATTTCTTTTTCTACTCTTTTAAAAAATTATAAAAAAGCAATTGAAAAGGGTCTTCGAAAAATTATTAGTAAAATGGGAATTTCAATTATTAGCTCTTATCGAGGAGGTAAAAATTTTGAAATCATCGGCTTAAGCAGAAGTATGGTCGAGAGCTTTTTTCCCGGAATGTCATCTAGAATATCCGGTATAGGACTTGATGGGTTAGAAAAGAGAGTTCGACGTCAACACCAATCAGCCTTTCAATCTGATAACGTGGTTTTGGATATTGGTGGTGAATTTAGATTTAGAGCAAATAATGAATTACATGCTTATGAGGGAGTTTCCATACATATGTTACAAGAAGCCGTAACAAGAGACTCTTATAATTTGTATAAAAATTATGCTCAAAGAATCTATAATATGAAACCGATTCATATTAGAGATCTTCTTCAATTCAATGAATCGCAAAAACCTCTTAAGTTAGATTACGTTCAGAGTATTTCAGAAATTAGAAAAAGCTTTGTATCTCCAGGTATCTCACTTGGCGCTTTAAGTCCAGAAGCGCATGAGACACTCGCCATTGCCATGAATAGAATTGGTTCTAAATCAGATAGTGGTGAAGGAGGAGAAGACTCAGCCAGGTACTCAAAATTAGAAAATGGAGACAACCCAAGTTCATCTATAAAGCAAGTAGCCAGTGGAAGGTTTGGAGTAACTGCTGAATATCTAAATAATTGTAGCGAAATTGAGATTAAAATTGCGCAAGGAGCGAAACCAGGAGAGGGCGGTCAACTACCAGGCTTTAAAGTAACTGATCTTATTGCTCATCTTAGACATAGCACAAAGGGCGTTACACTTATAAGTCCACCTCCGCACCACGACATATACTCCATTGAGGATTTAGCCCAGCTTATATACGACTTAAAGCAAATTAATCCCAATGCAAAAGTGTGTGTGAAGTTAGTTGCCCAGTCAGGTATAGGTACCGTAGCCGCAGGCGTAGCAAAAGCTAAAGCAGATGTAATTTTAGTTTCAGGCCACTCCGGTGGAACTGGGGCTAGTCCACAATCAAGCATTAAGTATGCAGGACTGCCATGGGAGCTTGGTATTAGTGAAGTTCATCAAATTCTCTCATTGAATGGATTACGAGACAAAGTAATTTTAAGAACTGATGGTGGAATTAAAACTGGAAGAGATATTGTTAAAGCAGCTATTTTGGGCGCAGAAGAGTATGGTATCGGAACTGCCTCTTTGGTTGCTATGGGCTGTATTATGGTTCGTCAATGTCATTCTAACACTTGCCCTGTAGGTGTTTGTACACAAGATGAAAAACTTAGAGAAAAATTTGGAGGCACTCCAGAAAAAGTTATTAATCTTTTTTCATTTGTTGCTGAAGAAGTCAGAGAAATTTTAGCTTCTTTAGGCTATACCTCTCTTAAAGATGTAATTGGCAAAACAGAGCTATTATCTCAAGCACACTATGGTTCTAGTGATTTGGACAATCTAGATCTTAACCCTATCCTTACAAAAATTGATGATGGTAAAATTTATGACTATCACTCCGAAAAGTTTAGAAATGAAGTTCCTAAAACTCTCGATGATTTATTTGAAAAAGATGGAAAGCAATTTATTGAATCGGGTCAAAAAATTGAATTAACTTATAATATTCAAAATACCCTAAGAACCATAGGAACAAAAATCTCCTCTTTTATTACAAGAAACTATGGAATGAATAATTTATCTGATGACCACGTTACTTTAAAATTGAGAGGCTCTGCAGGACAATCATTAGGAGCATTTGCTGTTAAAGGTCTAACATTAAGAGTTTTTGGAGATGCAAACGATTATGTTGGAAAAGGTCTATCTGGTGGAAAAATTATAGTACAACCGAGAAGTTCATTTACTCAACCAAGTCATGAAAATGTCATAATTGGTAATGTAACTTTATATGGCGCAACTGCCGGGACTTTATATGCAGCTGGTCAAGCGGGTGATAGATTTTGTGTCAGAAACTCAGGAGCCCTAGCCGTAGTTGAAGGATGTGGCGCTAATGGATGTGAATATATGACTGGTGGAAGTGCAATAATACTTGGAAGTATCGGAGATAATTTTGGTGCCGGCATGACTGGAGGTTCGGCTTTTATTTATTCTGACCAAACAAATTTAATAGAAATGATGAATAAAGAAAATATTGATACTTACCAAGTTATTGATGAAAATTGGAAAAACTATCTATTCAAAATTTTAGTTGATTTTAACAAACAATCAAAGTCTAAGAGAGCAGCGTTCATAATTGAAAACTTCGACCAAGAAATTTCTAAGTTTGTTCATGTAGTTCCAGATGAAGTAATTGATAAACTACGTTTTCCTGTAAAAGAAAATCATAAGATTGCTTAAATAAAAATAGAAATATTCTTTAAGCTAAAGGAGTCAGACATACTGTGATCAGCGCTTTTGAGGGTTATATTTATTAACTTTGGAAAATTTTTATTTTTATAAAACTGATCATTATAATTGTGTGGAACAGTAAAATCTTCACTTCCGTGAAATAAGATCACTTCACCATTGTAAGTTTTTTTTAGATTTTTAATTAAATACTTTTCACTATTCAAAAATAATTTAGGTGAATATTTATATATAAAATCATTAGTTACTTTTTTTTCAACTATTTGATTTGATTTGATTTTTTTTTTGTCTTTCATTGACAATTCTTTCCATAGTAAATCAATTGTGAAATCTGGAGCCGGGGCGACTCCAATAAGTTTTTTGACTTTATTTGGATAATAAAGCGCGTATAGCATAGCAACCCATCCACCCATGCTACTTCCAATCAATATTGGCTGTTCAATTTTTAAATAGTTTAAAAGATCTTTTAAATTTGTAAACCAATCTCCAATTCCAAAATTTACAAAATCTCCATTTGATTTTCCATGTCCTTGAAGATCAAAACATAAAAACGATATTTTTTTTCTTCGACAGTAATTATTGAAATATGTGGACTTTTTACCATTCATATCAGACATCAAACCATGAATAAATACGATACTTTTTTTACTTCTTTTGTAATATCTATAAGCTATTTTGGTATTGCCTTTTAAAAAGTAATTTAATTTTGACACCTCAAAAGAATATAAAAAAGCTTGTATGTTTACAAATTATTCCTTCTATGGGCATTGGAGGAGTTGAGACAGGTGCAAGAAATATTGCAGAATATTTAAATAAAAAGAAGATAAGAAATTTCATTTTATGCGAGTCTTCAAAAAAAAATTTGAAAAGTGACAATCTCGATATTATTTACCTAAAAAATTTAAGTTTTAAAAACCTTTTCGATCAAAAAAAAATTAAAATATTTTTAAAAAAGTTCATTAGACAAAAAAAAATTAATTTGGTTCATATTTCATCAAGAGCCCCTGCTTTTTTCCTTATCAAATTTTTAAAAAAAATTGATATCAAGATTGTTACAAGTGTTCACAATAAATACAAATCAGAGAATTTTTTGAAAAGTTGGTACAATAATCATTTGTTACATGGTGATCATATAATTTTTAATTCATATTTTGTTCGGGATAGTTATGAAAATTTACTTTTACCTAATATGAAGTCATCTGTAATTAGTAGGGGAATAGATATAACTTATTTTAAATCAAAAAAAATATTGTATAACAAGAATAATTATCTTTTTGTTCCTTCTCGTATATCTAGCTGGAAAGGTCATGATTTATTGCTTGATTATTTTTTGCAATTGCCAAAAAAATACAAAGATAAATATAAATTGTTATTTATTTCATCTCATAGTTCAAGTGATGAAATCAAAGTAGATAGAATTATTAAAAAATATAATTTAAATAAAAGTATAGATTTTATTAAGCCCACTCTTGATATAAAAAAAATTTATGAATTGAGTTTTTTAGTTATAAATATTTCTATTAGGCCAGAAGGTTTCGGAAGAACGGTATCAGAAGCCCTATCTATTTCTTGTCCTGTTATTGCTCCTAATACGGGGGGTACAAAAGAACAACTAGGAAACTTTAACTCTAAACTTTTATTTGATATCAACAGCTTTAAGTCATTTTTTAAAGCTTTGGAATATGCAATTAATAATCATAAGAAAATTTCAAAAAATGCAAGAAGCTACGTCAAAGAAAACTATAGCGCAGACTTAATGTGTAAAAACACTGTAAATATTTATCAAAATTTAATTAATTTATGAATATTCTTGTTATTAAACATGGCTCCTTGGGTGATATCTTTCTTTCTGTAGGCTCAATTCAAAGTATTAAGCAACATTATCCAGATGCAAAGTTATTTCTTTTAACACAATCTAATTATAAAAATATTCTGAAGAAGTTACCCGAAGTTTATACTATCTTAGAAGACAATAGGGGCTTTATCATTCAATCTATTTCAAAGATATTAGGATTTATTAACGAACATCAGATAAACTTAATCATAGATTTCCAAAATTCTTCAAGAACACAATTTTATAATTTTTTTATTAAGTATTTTACAAGAGCAAAAATTTTGTCAGCAAGAAAATTTTCAACTTACACGTATCATCAAAAACCACTTGGCCTCCAACACATTACAGATAATCATAAAGATCAGCTAAGTAAAATAGGAATTAATAATTATCAAACCTCTAATTTAAATTGGATGATAAAAAAAGATAAGGTTGATAAAAAAAAGCCCTATGTAATTTTTATACCTGGCGCCTCTAAAACAGGAGACTATAAAAGATGGCCAACTAATAATTATGGAGCAATTGCTAATTATTTAACTGATAAAAATTATGATATTTATCTTACCGGCTCTAAACTTGATGAGCGTGTAATTAATGAAATTATTAAAATATGTTCAGTTGCAAAAAATAAGATCAAAGAGTCTAAAATTGATGACTTTTATGACTTATGTCTTAAATCAAGTTTAATTATATCCAATGATACGGGACCAGCACATATTGCTGGTTTAACTAATCGGCACTTAATTTGGTTAGCAAATGATAATAAAATTTCATTTTCTTGCCATCCTTTAGGTAAAAATGTTCATAAAATTAAATCAAAAAGTGTTAAAGACATTCATCCAAATCAAGTTATTAAAAAAATTGATCACATCTTAAATATTTAGTATTTACAATCTGTCAGTGTTTGCTATTAATCCTCTAATGATTTTTAAACCAACTCCAAAAGGTTCGTCTTTTTGCTAATCTTCTCTTTGTTTCTTTCCCAATAATATTTTGAATAGACCTTTTAATAAAAATAATAATTTTCGTGGTAAAAGAGATCTACATAAAATAAATAATTTCATTTCTGCCACTGATGTGAGAGTTATCCTAGATGATGGTGAACAACTAGGTGTTATGACAAAAAATGAAGCAATTGATATCGCTAAAGGAAGAGGTTTAGACTTAGTTGAAATCGCGCCAAACAATAAACCTCCTGTTTGTAAAATAGTTGATTATGGAAAATTCAAATACCAAGAACAAAAAAAGAAAAATGAGGCTAAAAAAAAGCAAAAAGTAATTGAAACAAAAGAACTTAAAATAAGACCCGGTACAGGCGAACATGATTATCAAGTCAAAATCAAAAATGCACAAAAATTTCTAAAAGAGGGTAACCGAGTAAAGTTTAGCCTTCGCTTTAAAGGCAGAGAAATGGAACACTCAAATTTAGGTATCGATATGCTAAAAAGAGTAAAGAGTGACCTTGAGGAGTATATCAGAGTAGAAATGGAACCTAAAATTGAAGGAAGACAAGCCTTCCTTGTTGTTGCGCCAAAATAGAATTAATGTTATAAAACGTCCCTAATCAGTCGAAGAGGCTAAAGGGTATGCCTCAAGACTTAAAAAAATAACAAACTTACTTAAGGAGATAAAATGCCCAAATTGAAAACAAAAAGTAGCGTAAAAAAACGCTTTAAAACTTCCTCTACTGGAAAACTTGTCGTGGGTAATGTGGGTAAAAGACACGGAATGTCTAAACGCACAAATTCATTTATTAGAAGCTCTAAAGGAACAAGAGTTTTATCAAAATCTGCATCGATTATTGTTGAATCAATGATGCCGTATGGAAAATAGTTAGGAGAGGATCTAAAAAATGCCAAGAGTTAAAAGAGGTGTAACAGCTAGAGCAAAACATAAAAAAGTTTTTGAATTTACAAAAGGCCACCGTGGACGTCGAAAAAATGTTTATCGAGTAGCAACACAAAGCATGGATAAGGCACTTCAATATGCCTATCGTGACCGAAGAAACAAAAAAAGAGACTTTCGTGGATTATGGATACAAAGAATCAATGCAGGTGTTCGAGAATATGGCCTAACATATGCTAAGTTTATTGATGGACTAAAAAAAGCTAATATTGAAATCAACAGAAAAATACTATCTGAAATCGCGTTTCATGAGCCAGCACAATTTAAGTCAATAGTCGAAAAAGCTAAATCAACTTTAGCTAATTAATTTAAAAAATGGACATTAATCAAGTCCTAAAAGATGCTTCTAAAGAAATAGGGCTAGCAAATTCGCAAGCAGATATACAGAACTTAAAAGTATCGTATCTAGGTAAAAAGGGAAAAATTACTGAGCTTCTTAAATCTTTAAAGGATTTATCCTTAGAAGAAAAGAAAACTATAGGAGCTCAGATAAACTCTTTAAGAGACAGTGTAGACTCACTTATTAAAGGAAAATTATTAAAAATTAAAAAAGATGAAATAAATTCTAAACTCCTAAATGAATCAATCGATATTTCTTTCCCTCCACCATCTAGTATAGATGCAAAAGTTCATCCAATTTCAAAAACATTTGATGAAGTAATTAGTATATTTGGATCTATGGGATATGCTGTTGCTGAAGGCCCCGATATAGAGACTGATTTTTATAATTTTTCTGCTTTAAATATTCCTGAAGACCATCCTGCTCGAGAGATGCAAGATACTTTCTATATTGAAGATAAAGACGAAGAAAACAAACCTTTTGTTTTAAGAACTCATACAAGCCCAGTACAAATCCGAACAATGTTAAGTCAGGAGCCTCCAATTAAAATTATAGCCCCAGGTAGAACCTATCGTTGTGACTCAGATGCTACTCACTCACCAATGTTTCATCAAGTTGAAGGATTATTCATTAGCGAAAATGCTAATATGAGTGATTTAAAAGGAACCTTAATCGAGTTTTGTAAACAATTCTTTGAAGTTCAAGATTTAAAAGTTCGATTTAGACCAAGTTATTTTCCTTTTACTGAACCCTCAGCGGAAATGGATATAGCTTACCATGTTAAAAATAATTCTTTGCATATCGGAGAGGGAGATAAGTGGTTAGAGATATTAGGATGTGGAATGGTCAACCCTGTTGTTTTAGAAAATTGTAAAATCGATAATTCAATATACCAAGGTTTTGCCTTTGGCATGGGCCTTGATAGGATTACTATGCTTAAACATGGTCTAACTGATATAAGATCTTTCTTTAATGCTAATCTTAATTGGATAAACCAAAATGGTTTTGGATTAGGAGACTATTAATAATGAAATTTAGCTACTCTTGGCTCTGTGATCATCTAGATACTAAATTATCTCCACCAGAAATAGCCGAAACACTTACCAATATTGGTTTAGAATTGGAGAGTTTAACTGATTACAGCTCTTACGCCCAATTTGTGGTAGCTACAATAGTTGATTTTAAAAAACATCCTAATGCTGATCGATTAAATATTTGCACTGTGGAAAATGGAGAAAAAACATTTCAAGTAATTTGCGGCGCACCTAATGTAAAGAAAGGGATGAAAGGAATATTCGCTGCTGATGGAATGTATATTCCTGGCACAGATATAACCTTAAAAAAAGGCAAAATTCGTGGTGAGGTATCCGAAGGTATGCTTTTGTCTGAAAGAGAGTTAAATCTTAGTGATAATCATGAGGGAATTATTGAGGTTCAAGGAAATCTGCCAAATGGAACAGATGCAGTTACCGCATTGGATTTAAATGATCCTATTTTTGAAATTGGGGTTACTCCTAATCGAGGAGATTGTTTGAGTGTTAGAGGAATAGCTAGAGATTTATCCGCCAAAGGTATTGGCACACTTAAACCAATAAATATAAAGAAACCAACAAGTGAAGAATTTGAAAGCCCTATAACTTGGTCTATTCATAATGATGGAAATAGCTGTTCATTTGTTGTTAGTCGATATTTCAAAGATATAAAAAATTCAATTTCACCAGAATGGTTGCAAAAAAAATTGCTGAGCATCGGTCTTAGACCCATCAATGCTTTAGTAGATATTACTAATTTTATAACCATGGACTTGGGCAGACCACTTCATGTATTTGATGCTAATAAAATTGGAAATAAATTAAATATGAGGTTATCTAATGACCGAGAAAAGTTATTGGCATTAGATAATAAGGAATATTCATTAAATGACACTACTACCGTTATTGCAGATAATAAAAACCCATTAGCAATTGCTGGGATTATTGGTGGAAATGATAGTGGCTGCACCCTCGAAACTAAAAATGTTTTTTTAGAAGTTGCAGTATTTAAACCTTCTATGGTTGCAAAGACAGGAAGGAAACTTGGAATAAATTCTGATGCAAGATATCGTTTTGAAAGAGGCTTAGACTTAGAAATAGTTAATGATGGTTTAGATTATGCTACCAAACTTATTAATGAAATTTGTGGGGGATCATTTAGCAAAAAGGTTCATGCGGGAAAATTAGATCTAAATAAAAACATTATTTCATATAAATTTGACTTTTTTGAAAAAATTATTGGAATAGAGTTATCTGAGAAAGATCAAATTAAGATATTAAATAATCTACTTTTTGAAACTAAAGAAAATAAAGATGGGACTTGCAATGTAACTATTCCGTCATGGAGAAATGATATTAAAAAAAATATAGATCTTATTGAGGAGATAATTCGAATTCATGGTTATGATAAAATAAAAACAAATTACCCCACATCTTCCTCTAATGAACAAAAAAAAATATTAAACTCATTAATCAATAAAAAATACAAAGTAATTAAAAAATTAAAAAAATCTCTTATATCTAATAATTTTGATGAAATTATAACTTTTTCTTTCCAATCTCTACAGGCTCATGAGCTTTTGAGCGGTGACCCCTCTTTAAAAATTTCTAATTCGATAAGTGAAGATCATGCATTTATGAGAAGTTCTATGCTTTTTAATCACCTAGAGTCTTTAGAGAATAACCGCAAAAAAGGGCTTAATAAACTTTCTGTATTTGAAATTGGACCAGTTTATAATAATTCAAAATTACAAGAAAACATTCTTTTTGCCCTTACATCAAATAATAAAAACCAAAATAAATATTTTGAAGAGGATAATTTAGATTATTATTTTTTAACTAAAATAATCTCAAAAATTTTAAGCTCAGTTAATTTTGATATCAAACAGTTTAATATTACTAGATCCAGTAGTAATATTTTTCATCCTGGTCAATCTGCAGATTTGCATATGGGAAAGAATTTAATTGTCAGATACGGCAAAATACATCCATTAATTTTAGAAAACTTTCCAAAATTGTCTAATACCTATGGTATTGAATTTTACTTCGAAAATCTTCCATTAGATTCTATGTTTAGAAGAAATAAAAACTCAAAAAATGAGTCGAATTTTCAACATAGTGAAAAAGACTTTTCTTTTATATTTGATAAAGATCAAAATCTTTATGAGGTTTATAGATTTGTATTAGGAATTGATAAAAAACTAATCCAAAAATTAGAATTCTTCGATGAATATCTATCTAGTGAGATTGGTTTTGATAAAAAGAGTATTGCTTTTAAAGTAACAATCCAATCTCTTGAGAAAACATTAGAGGAAAAAGACTTAGAACAAATTCATCAAAATATCATTGATAAAGTTTCAAATAAATTTGACGCAAAAATAAGATCTTAATGGAAATTTCTAAAATTAGAAATTTTTCTATTGTTGCACATATTGATCATGGAAAATCTACATTGGCAGATAGAATTATTGAGATATGTGGAGGCATGGATGAGAGAACAAAAAAAGACCAAGTTCTTGACTCTATGGATATAGAAAGAGAACGTGGTATTACAATAAAAGCACAAACAGTTCGATTAAACTACAAACAAACTGATGGAAATTCATATCAGCTAAATATTCTTGATACTCCTGGACATGTTGATTTTTCATATGAAGTTTCTAGATCTTTGTCTGCTTGCGAGGGATCTTTACTTGTAGTTGACAGCACTCAAGGAGTTGAAGCACAAACTCTTGCCAACGCATATCAAGCCATTGATGCAAATCATGAAATATTACCTGTTTTAAACAAGGCTGACCTACCAGCATCAGAGCCTGAGCGAGTAAAAGAAGATATTGAACAGACTATTGGAATTGATGCCTCAGAAGCTCATTTAGTTTCTGCTAAAACGGGACAAGGTGTAACAGAATTAATTGAACAGATTATTTCTAAACTTCCTTCACCATTAACAGAAGGTAATGATTTAAAAGCTCTATTAGTAGATAGTTGGTATGATAATTACTTAGGTGTAACAGTTTTAGTTAGAATATTAGATGGCGAAATGAAAAAAGGAATGAAAGTAAAATTTTTATCTAATGGTCAACAATACAATATTGATCGTATTGGATATTTTACTCCTGAAATTAACTATTGTGACTCTCTTAAAGCTGGTGAGATTGGATTTATTAATGCTAGTATTAAATCCGTTGCTGATTGTAAAGTAGGAGATACCATAGCAGAGCTTAATAATAATACAGTTGAGCCTCTACCTGGATTTAAACCCTCATTACCAGTTGTTTTTTGTGGAATCTACCCTGTAGATACCTCTGATTATGAGCATTTAAAAGAAAGTTTTGAAAAACTCGCTTTAAATGATTCTAGTTTTACCTATGAGAATGAGACAAGTGCCGCCCTTGGTTACGGATTTCGATGTGGGTGTCTAGGACTTCTTCACTTAGAAGTAATTACTGAGAGATTAAGAAGAGAGTTTGATTTAGACCTTATTACTACGGCCCCTGGTGTTGTTTATAAAATTATTGATAGAAACAAAAATGAAAAAATCATTAGAAATCCCTCTGAACTTCCCGATCCTGCAGAAATTGATAAAATATTAGAACCTTGGGTAAAATCAACAATCATAGTACCTCAAGATTATTTAGGAACAGTAATAAATTTATGTATCGAAAAAAGAGGAAAACAAACCAATCTCAATATTCAAAATAATAGAGCTATCTTGGAAATGGAGTTACCTTTGAATGAAATAGTCATCGATTTTTATGATAAATTAAAATCATATTCTAAAGGCTATGCTAGTTTTGATTATCAAGTTTACGATTATTTTGAAGGAGATTTAGTAAAGCTTAATATTTTAGTTAATTCAGAAACAGTGGATGCATTTTCCAATATTGTTCATAAAACTAGGGCAGAGATAATTGGTAGAAGAATTTGTAACAAATTGAAAGACTTAATTCCCCGTCAAAATTTTCAAATACCTATTCAAGCTGCTATTTATGGTAAAATTATTGCACGAGAGACAATAAAAGCTTTTAGAAAAGACGTTACTGCTAAGTTATATGGTGGTGATGTAAGTAGAAAAAAGAAACTCTTGGAAAAGCAAAAAAAAGGAAAGAAAAGAATGAAACAATTTGGTAATGTTGAAATTCCGCAAACTGCATTTTTTGAAGCTTTGAAAATTGGAGATAACGATTAATTAGGGAGAGATGGCCGAGTGGTTTAAGGCGCACGCCTGGAACGCGTGTATAGGGGAAACTCTATCGTGGGTTCGAATCCCACTCTCTCCGCCATTATTTTAAAAAAACCTTATTTTTATAAGCTTATTCTAATTTTTTATTTATAAAGTTATAAACTTCATTTACTTCAATACTTCTAATATCATTTTTCAAAGTAGGCTCAATATAGTGAATATCATTATAATTTTTAGTAAACTTAGATGGTATTTTGTTATTAAACAATTTAAATAAACTGCAATCACCAGTTGATAGAATATGACTTACGCCACTATCATTAGAGATCGCAAAAGACAAAAATTTAGTACAAGCCATAATACAGTGTACATTTGGAATTTCTTTAAAGTATTTTTCTGGTTCAAAAATTTCATCAAAATTCATTTGAATTTCCTTTTTTGCCCATTCGTCATCAGGTCCTAAAAAAAAGCATGGAGTGTATCCAATCTTTTGAAATTTTTTAATAATTGCAATATATTTTTCTATTGGCCATATTTTTTCTTTCTCACCGGCACCTGGCGCTATCCCAAAATATTTTTTTTTAGGATCAAATAATTTTGAAATTTTAGTTAAAATATGATCTGGATATTCAATATTTGATCTTTCTTTGATTTTTTTAAATAAATATAATTCTAAAAGATTATAGATGTTATCCAAATAATATCGTTTTTTATCATTATCCAATTTTTTATAATTTTTAATATTAGAAAAAAAGCCATTAGCACAATTCGATAAAAATATTTTTGTTTTAAATTTTTTTAGATAAAAGCTCTTAATGAAAGTCTTTTGGGTATCTATGATTAAATCATATTCATTTTTTGATAACTCTTTTAACAATTTATTAGATTTATAAATTGAATGAATCCCAATACTTAAATCTTCATATATAAAATCTATTTTTTCTCTAACAAATGAATTTAAAATATTTTTGTAAACTGTGGTGCCATTTGCTACCCAGTAAACTAAAGAGTTGGGTATTTCTTTTTTTAAATCATAAATGAATGGAATTTTAATAATTCCATCACCCAGCTTTTCACCTTGACTAAAAATCAATATTTTTTTCATGTTTTTGAATTATTAAAATATATAATTTCTTTAATGAAAAAAGAAATTTCAGTATTAATTATCGCACATAATGAAGAAAAAATAATTAATGAATGTTTATCCTTATTAAAATTTGCAGATGAAATTGTAATTGTTTTAGATAATTGCAATGATAATACCGAAGAAATTTCTAAATTATATACAAATAAAATTTTTAGTGGATCTTGGGAAATAGAGGGTGAAAGAAGAAATTTTGGAATTTCTAAATGTACTAAAGATTGGATATTAGAAATTGACGCAGATGAATTTGTTAATTCAAATTTATCTGAAGAAATATTGCAACGTATAAATTCTTCAAATGACTATAACTATTACAATATAAAAATTGATAATTATATTGGAGATAAGTTAGTGAAATATGGTTGGGGATCTACTTTTGGAAGAGGTGGTGTGAATTGTCTTTTTCAAAAAGGTTTTAAGATTTGGGGACATCAAAGAGTACATCCAGAAATCTCTTTAAAAGGCAAAGAGGGTCCTGCTTTGGTAAATACAATAAAACATAAATTTGTCGAAAATATTTCAGGTTTATTTGAAAAATTTAATCATTGGACTCATTTGAAGGCTTTAGACCTTATAGATAGTGAAAAGATAAATAATGAAAATCTATTCAGAAACATAAGAAGAGTTTTTACTAGATTTTTAAAAAATTATTATAAACGAAGAGGTAAAGATGAGGGCTTAATGGGTTTTTTAATTTCTTTGTTTGCAGGTTTATTCCCCTTAGTTTCCTATTTGAGAGCAAAAATTTACCAATCTGGAATTAAATAATAGATTATTTAATAGGCTCTTTTGTACTAGCTCCTAGTTCTTTCATTTTATTAGCTTTTGAAAATAAACTACCTCTACCATCTTTTATATATTTTTTAGTATCTTCTACATTTTCTAATGATTTTGATAATGAGGTATGTGTTTTTTCTAATAAACTAATAGTTTTGGCAATTTGATCATACATACTTCCAGCAATTTCAGCTATTTCTTTTGAATTTTTATTTTGTTTTTCAAGTTTCCAAATACTTTCAACTAATTTCATACACATTATTAATGTAGAAGGTCCCACAATTATTATATGTTTTTGCTGGGCATATGAAGCTATAGAATTATCATATTTTTGAGCAGTTATTAGAGCAAATTCATGGGGCATAAATATGAAGATATAATCTGGAGAATTAATACTTAATAATTTTCTATAATCTTTTTTACTAATTTGATTAATGTGATTTTTAATAGCATTGGAAAAACTTTTAATTGAATTTTCCTTTATAGATTGAACTTCTGAATTTTGAAATTCATACCAGTCTTTCATAGGGACCTTTGAGTCAATTATAATATTTCTATTTTCGGGTAAAAAAACTACCACATCAGGCCTAAACTGTTGTCCCTCTTCATTGTAATCAGTATATTGTGTTTTGTAGTCACGATTTTTTGTCATGCCACAGTCTTGCAGAATATTTTCAAGAATTACCTCGCCCATTTGCCCCATATCCGAGATATTAGAAGTCATTGCATTTGTCATTTTTTTTGTCAAATCTCCAATTTCATCAATCTTGGAATTAACATATCCACTTTGCTCCAAAGTCTTATGAAGAAGAGAATTTAACTGTTTTTCAATTTTTTCGATATCTTGATTTCCTTGTAATTGATTTTTTTTGGAAGATTTAATCAATAAAAAAAGCAAAACAGTAAAAATTAATACTAGAAGGGCAATAACTACTAATTCAAATGTCATATTTTTAGCTATAACCTAAAAAAAAATTAATCAAAAATTTTAAATCTTACTTAAGCTTTCTTTAGCTTTTTTTCTCAATTTAAGCAATAATTCACTATCGAAGATTTTATGATTAACAAGTTGGTTAAAATATTGATGTATTTCAGAGGAGATTTTTTCCAGTTTTATTAATTCATTGGGAGATTTATCTTTTAAATATTGAATTTCATTTTCAAAATCTTTTATTGCTGATTTAAAATGTTTATCTGCAAAAGTCTCAAACTTACTTTTGATGCTATTAATATTTAATTCATTATCAATTTTAGACTCTAAGTCATAATAGGTTAAATTAAAGTAATCAAAAACTTGATCACATAAATCATTGAGTTTTTCAAATTTTAAATCAATCGCTAAGTTCATTACTAAAAGATTACATTAAGTGAATTTAGATTGTCAAAGATTTAATAAGTGTTTTCCAATAATCTTCTTTGTCTCTAAATATCTTTTGTTGTGAGGGTTTATTCCAGGTTTAATTTTGATCATTTTATTCACAGTTATTTTATTTTTCTTTAAATATTCTACTTTTTCAGGGTTATTAGTAATTAAACTTAATTTTTTAACTTTAAAAAATTTTAATATTTCAGCTGCAGCTTTATAGTCTCTTTCATCTCCACTAAATCCCAAGATATTATCTGCTTGATATGTATTCCATCCTTTTTCTTGAATATTATAGCTAATAATTTTGTTATGTATTCCCAGTCCTCTTCCTTCTTGATTAAGATAAATGAGTATACTCATATTTTTACTTTTACTCATATAATTAAGTGCAGTTTCTAATTGATATCCACAGTCACATTTTTGACTTCCCATTAAATCTCCAGTTAGGCATGAGGAGTGCACTCTAACTGTAGGATTTCCTATTTTCTTATCTTTATTAAAAACAAGAGCATAGTGTGTATTTTTTAATGTCAAATCATCAAAGATTACAATTTCAACATTACTATTTTTTTTAAGGGGAAGATTAGTAGAGTCTTTGTAGACAATTTTTGATTTTATTACAGAACTTTTTATTTTTTTTAAATCAAAAGAAAATTTTAATTTATAGGGTTTACGTTTTAGAAAAATTGGAAAAGGCAAGATATTTAATTTTTTAAAAATTGAAATAATTTTTTTTTCTGAAGAGTCTAATTTTGAGGATTTTTCAATATGAATAAATTTTGATATATTTTTATTCATCAATAGATCATTCATTTTTTTTGGTTTTTTAATAAGAGGAAATTTTAAAAATTCTTCAGCAGTATTGAAATCTTCACCTAGATATTTTAGCAAGTAAACAGGCAAAACAATATAAGAACCAATTAATAGTTTATTGTGTTTTTTAAAATTTTCTTCGGAAGCTGATAATGTGAAATAACGATTATTAAAATTTACAACTTCGCCATAATCTAACTCAATATGTAGTCTATTAATATCTTCTAACATTGGTGGCTTAATGTAATTGTATTACGTATTAAAACAATAAAAAAAGCCCAGTATTCAAACTGGGCTTTTATTTAAATTATGATTAAAAAGCTGAGTCTCTGCCTTTAGATTTGGCAAGTTCTCTCGCATTAGGATTTACAGATGGTCTAAAAGGCATTTCTACTATTTCTCCATCAACTGGTTGACCTGGAGTATCGCAATATTCATCTGGTAAATGGAATTTAAATTTATTACCTATGTCTTTTTTTTCATAAGGCACATAACCCATTGCAATATTTGTCTCAAGCTCAGGTGAGTACCATGGAGATGTTAAATATCCAATTGGCGTACTTCCATCTTCTGAGATAAGCCAAAAATCAGGAGCATACTCCTCAATTTGCTTCCCTCCTAAAACAAAACCAACCAACTGATTACTATATGGTTTTTCACCAGCTTCCATTTTAGCTCTCATAGCCTCTAAAGCTTCTTTACCTATATAATCTGCAGTCTTTTTCCTAGGAACCTGATAACCAAGATTACATTGAAAAGGATATGTTTCAGCATCAAGATCTTGACCCCAAGATAAAATACCAGCTGCAATTCTTCTATGATGAGCAGGAGCAATAACCTTTAGATTATGTTTTTTTCCAGCTTCAAGAACAGCATACCACATATCATCAGCATACTTTGTTGCATCTTTTAAATATATTTCATAACCTTTCTCACCAGTAAAACCAGTTTGTGAAATAATACAATCTCTACCACCAACTTTTGCCTCCATGAGTCCATAATAAGGAATATCTCTTACAGCATCACCGACCAAGTCAGCCATAAGATCAACTGATTTAGGACCCTGAATCTGAACTGGGCAAACATCTATCTCATCAATAGTTACATTGAAACTCTTGTCATGATTTACACCTTGTAAAAAAACATGATGTCAGAGTCTGAAAGAGAAAACCAAAATTCATCCTCTGCAACTCTTAATAAGATTGGATCATTAAGAACACCACCTTTACTATTACACAAAATAACATACTTACCATGCATGATTTCAATTCGTGATGCATCTCTTGTAATTACATAATTTGTAAATTTTAAGGCATCTGGTCCTTTGACTCTGATTTGTCTTTCAACAGCTACATTCCACATAGTAACATGATTAACAAGAGCATCGTATTCAACCATTGCACCACCATCTTCAGGTTTTACATAACCTCTTGGATGATACATACGATTATAAACTGTACATCTCCAGCAACCAGCCTCTACAGCTAAATGCCAATATGGTGATTTTCTAACTCTTGTTGAAATCAACATTTGTTGTGGAGTAGGTCCAGATTGTCTTAAATTGTAGGGGACAAGTCTATCAGACTGATCCACAGTACTTGGATGTGTTAGCTTCATTTACCCTCCTATAAAGCTATTTTTTAGCAATCTCGAAAAATTAATTTCTTTTATTTTATGTTGCAATCAAAAAATTCAATCTTAGAAGATTTTTTTGTGGAGCTTTAATTTATCATTTTCAAGAGAAAATGAGCCAGATTGAACTTCATTTAGCCACATGCAGGTTTTTTCAAAGCCCCCAAAAGGAAAGCAATGGAAGGATTTAAGCGGGGAATCCAAGCTAGCATAATTAGAGAGGCCCAATAACATTTCATCATTGGAAGTCTTGGTAAGTAAATCAGAGACTTTGGAAGAATTCTTTTTTAAAAAGTTTAAAGAGTTACCAACGCCACTCATCAAACCAAAGTTAAGTAAAGTCTTAAAAGAGGCAGGACCTGGGAAGCCCACTCTAACAGGAAGATCGATATTTTCTGATTTTAGTTTTTCACACCACGTAATGAAAGGCTCAGCGTTAAAGAAAAATTGAGTAACCAATTCAAAATTTAAATTTTTTAATTTAGATAGCTCAAATTTTTTACTAAGAAATTGATCAATAGTTTCTTGATTGATATCTGGAGATCCCTCTGGATGACCGGCTATTCCAATATGATGAAATCCAAACTCAGTCAATAAACCAGACTCCAAGATATCTAAAGAAGATGTAATTTCTCCTGTTTGGTCGCCACCTCCACCGATGACTAAAATCTTTTCGCTATCTGTTCTATTACGAATTTCTGTTAAAAAATTTTTGACATGATTTAAATCTTTCATTGTTCTGGCAGGAAGATGAGGGATAGGAATTAATCTTTGATTAGATACAAATTCTATAGTTTCTAAGATATCGTTTTCAGAAGCATCAGGCAGGTAAGTAATGTAAACATGGTTTTTAGTATCTAAGGGTATTGTATCTAATTTAAATCTAACTTTAGGATTGAGTTCAATCGTAAATCCTTGAATTAAAGACACAATATTATCTTTGCTCATTTGATTAAATTACAGAGCATTAAGATTTTAATCTAGTATTTTCAGGATCTAAAAGAGGTTCATTAGTCACGGTCAAAGGATATCTTTTTCCAAAGTATTCTAACTCTAATTTTGTACCTGTAGAGGAAAGTTCTGAGGGTAGGTATCCATAAACAATATGCTTATCTACAAAGTATCCATAGTTTGTACTTGTAACATATCCTACTGCTTTTCCATCACTGTAAATTGGCTCGGTCCCTAAGGCTATTGCTTCAGAGTCATCTAATATCATACAAGCCAATTTTTTTTTAATAGGTGCCTCTTTGATTTTAGAAAGTGCCTCTTTGCCAATAAAATCAGTATCTTTTTTTAGTTTTACTGTAAAACCTAATCCAGACTCATAGGGGTTTGTATTAGTGTGTATGTCTGAGCCAAGTGAGCGATAACCTTTTTCTAAACGAAGAGACTCAAAAGCACCAGCACCCGAACAAATCATATTAAATTCTCTAGAAGCATCTCTAAGTTCATCCCATAGAGTTAAACCATATTCAGTTGGAGTATAAATCTCCCAACCTAACTCACCTATATAAGAAATTCGAACAGCTACACAAGGAACGTTGCTAATGGATATTCTTTTAATAGAGAAGAATGGGAATGCTTCATTGGAAATATCATCATCATCACATAATTTTTCAAGAACATTTCTTGAATTCGGTCCCCATAGGCCAATCCCAGCTAAAGCAGACGTCCAATCAATTATTTGAACGCTTCCGTCATTTGGTGCATTAACACGTAGCCAATTAATATCAATCATTCCATTACCTGCTCCAGCTAATACCCAAAATTTATTTTCTTCTAATCTGCTAATTGTTAAATCACTTTTTATCCCACCATAAATATTGGAAATAACACTGTAGACTACTTTTCCAACAGGAACATCTATGTTATTTGTACAAACTTTTTGTAAAAGATTTAAAGCACCTTTTCCATTTACTTCGATTTTCACGAATCCCGTAATATCAAAAAGCGCACCTGTTTGACGAGTGACTAAATGCTCAGCTGCTTGAATGGGTGACCAATACTTAGCTGCCCAACCGGTTCTATTGGGAAAATTTTTTCCTTTAATTAATTCTGCATTAGATTCATACCATTGTGGTCTTTCCCAACCCATCGTTTCAAAGAAATATGCCTTCTGTCCTTCAAGGCGACTATAAAAAGGACTGCGACGAAGTGGTCGAGGTTGTTCCATTTGTTGAAGAGGGTGAATAATGTCATAAACCTCACGATAATTTTGCTTACCTCGGGCGCGCAAATATTTTCTTACATGGTGATGAGGATGAAAACGGCTAATGTCCCCTTGTCGAACATCAAGCTCAGGCTCACCATTTGCAATCCATTCTGCCATAGCTTTTCCAACTCCACCTGCATGAGTAATCCAGACAGCATTAGCTGTCCAGAGACCTTTAATTGAAGTTTCTCCCATAAGAGGATTTCCATCTGTCGTAAAAGAAAAAAGACCATTGATTTTTCTAGTTAGTTTTTTTTCAGCAAATTTAGGAAATAGCCAATTAGATTCTTGATGAGCACCCGCAAAATCATCAGGTCGAAAATCAACTAAAGACGGCATTTCCTCAGCATCTTCAGGTTTTTTTAATTCTTCCGACTCTAATATTCGAGGCTCATGTCTATAGTTGCCAATGACATAAGTATCATTCCATTGTCTGAAATAGAGACTGTAATCTTGATGTCTCATCAATGCATGTTTAACTTGAGCCTCTTTGTGTTCAGCTTGAAATTCTTTTAACTCGTCAAAAGGTTCTAGCCATGCCATTTGATGCTCACAAGGCACTAACGGCAAAGAGATATTTGCAAGTCTGCCCATTTTAGGTGCCCAAATTCCAGTAGAAACCAAAACGATATCTGCTTCATATTCTCCGTGAGGTGTTTCCACTCCACGAATTTGATTATTAGAAATTTTAAAACCTGTTACTGGAGTGTCTCCAATAAATTCTCCTGCTTTTAAATCAGTTACATATTTTGCCATTGCTCGTACAGCCCGAACTGGTGCAGCAAGTCCATCAGTAGGAACATAATAACCCCCGTGAATTTTTTCTGGATCAATAAAAGGACTCATTGTAAGCACTTCATCTGGTGAAATTATTTTTGCATCAGTGAGACCATAACTATGAGCTATGCCTAGTTTTCGATATAAATCCTCATGACGTTCTTTGGTTTTAGAGACTTCGATACCACCTACGGTATGAAAACATGGTTTTCCTTCATAGGTTAGAGATCGAAGTAAATCAACAGTGTATTGAGCAAACTTACACATCATACGAGAAGGATTTGTTTGGAATACACCTCCAGGTGCGTGGCTCGTAGAGCCACCAGTTTCAAATAGGGGACCTTGATCTAAAATTAGCATATCTTTCCAGCCTAGTTGAGCTAAGTGATAAGCAGTACTAGCTCCAACAATACCACTTCCAACGATGATGATACGAGACTTACGAGACATTTCCCCTCCTAATATTAGATGTTAGTATTAGCTAATCAGTTCAAAATTTTGATGTCAATATGAAAAAAAAACTAGAAATTTACTGCGTC
This sequence comes from uncultured Alphaproteobacteria bacterium, assembly GCA_902522585.1. Taxonomy (GTDB): domain Bacteria; phylum Pseudomonadota; class Alphaproteobacteria; order HIMB59; family HIMB59; genus HIMB59. Next base: position 23,523 of record CABYWI010000003.1, on the reverse strand, counting down.
AATTAATCGATCTTCAAAATAATCAGCAAAAGATCGATTACAACTAATGAGTATATGATTTTCTAATCTATAAATATTACAGTCTATCTTAGCTACTAGTGTTTGAGCTGCAGTCATAGCTTTGAAATTCTTTTCTCTAAAATCGAAATGAGTCAATTTATTCAACATATAAAATGTGTTGATCCCAATGATTTGAAAAAAAACCTGAGCATCAGAGAAATTAGTTGCCAAAATTGAAGCTTTTTCATTAAAATCCTGACAAATTTTTTGAACTTTAAAATCCTTATTGTCATTGAGGAAAATCAAATTCCATTGGTCAAAGGACATTTTTGCTAAAATATGATTATCATCAGATACTATTCTCAGATTGTCTGAGGGTGGTAGTAACTTCAGTTTTTTATTTAAAATATTGTTAAACTCGGAATTACCCGATCCTCTAATAATTATTTGGTGGGTTGAAAAAGTTTTAATCTCAACATCATTAGAACGAATGACTTCTCTCATGAAACAAGCCTTTCGTTTTTCTCATCATAGAAAATTGGTTTAACGATATCGATAGGAATTGTTTTTTGTTCAGAAGTAGAGGCAAAAGCTTTGGTGCCAATTAATCTGTGACCATCTTTGATTACCGCTAGTCCAAAAGTATGCCCCATTGTGGGACTGTGATAGCTTGAAGTGATATGCCCCAACATTGGAACAGGTGTTTGAAAAGCTTCTTGTAAAAGAATATGCTGTCCTTCTTGAATTTGATCTTCTTTATTTGATGGGATGATACCCACGAGTTGTTTTCGATCTGGACGAACAGTATCAGATCGAGTAAGAGATCTTTTCCCAATAAAATCAGTCTTAGTTTTTCCTATCATCCAATTTAAACCAAGATCAATTGGGGTGATAGAACCATCTGTATCTTGCCCAACAATAATGTAACCTTTCTCTGCTCTTAAAAGATGCATTGTTTCAGTGCCATAAGGTATTAAACCAAATCCTTTTCCTACTTCTTGAATTCTCTCCCAAATTTTAGAAGCAGAATTAGCAGGCACATAGATTTCATAACCCATTTCTCCAGTAAAACTTGCTCGCATAATTCGTATTTGAGTTTTTTGATACTCATGGAATTGAAAAGTCATAAAAGGAAAAGTTTCATTCGAAAAATCAATCTCAGAAAAAACTTCTCTCATAATGTCACGAGTTTTTGGCCCACTAATATTAAATGTAGCAAACTGTTCTGTGATCGAATTCATGTAGACATTTAAATTTGGCCATTCTGTTTGAGCGTATTCTTCCATGCAAGCTAAGACATTCGCGGCCCCACCAGTTGTAGTGGTAGATATGAAGTGCTCATCAGAAATTTTGCAAATAATTCCATCATCTTTAACCATTCCATCCTCCCCAAGCATTAAGGCATATCGAGAGTAACCAGGTTTCATTTTTGTAAAACTGTTGGTATAGATTAAATTCATAAATTGAAGGGCATCTTTTCCTTTAATTTCTATCTTTCCAAGAGTGCTTCCATCTAAAATACCTGCATTTTCGCGCACATTCTTACTTTCTCTTTGAACTGCATCGTGCATTGACTCTGATTTTGAATTTGGGAAATACCACGGTCTTTTCCATTGACCTACATCTTCAAAAACAGCACCATTTTTAATATGCCATTGATGAATTGGTGACTTTCTCTCAGGGTCATAAAATTCATATGAATTTCTCCCAGCTATAGCTGCAAAGCTGAGAGGAGCATAAGGAGGACGATAAATCGTTGTTCCTACTTCATTGACTTTTTTGTCTAAAAGGTCAGAAACAATTCCTAGTGCATTAATACTACTAATTTTTCCTTGATCAGTTCCCATGCTATTTGTAGTAAAACGCTTGAGATGTTCAATGCGATCAAAACCCTCTGAAATAGCCTGTCTAATATCTTTTGTAGTAACATCATTTTGTAAATCGATGAATGATTTGGACCACATACTTGGCTTATGAGGTGACACTTCCCATAATTTTTGAATTTTATATTTAGAGGGAGAATTCAAATTAATTTCAACTTTAATTTTTTTAAGTTTAAAAATTTTTAGCTTCTTATTAATTTCATTTTCTACTTCCTCAAAATTAAATTGACCACTAGCTGAGCCTAGGTTAATGGTTTTTTGAAAAGGTTTTGAGGGCTTATAAGTAAGATCTTTTTCATCCCAATCTAATAATCCTTTTGATTGTGTAAAGAGGTGCACATCAGGATTAATGCCTCCTGAAACACATAAAAAATCTGTAGCAATTTCATTAGTACCACCAGAACTATCTTCAATAACAATCTTTTCTAATTTTTTATTTCCATAGGCAGCTTTAATTTGAGCATTTGTATATAAAGGAATATCGTTCTTTCGAATTAAATCAAATAATTCACTCTCTATTTGCTCACCAGATCTAGAGTCAACATAGGCTTTGGGTTTGATGTCCAATTGAAGTAGTGATTGAAGTAAGCTATTAGAATTTGAATTATTACTAAAAATCACTGGCTCTTTTGATGGTATGACACCATAACGACATACATATTTCTCAAAAGAGGCTCCAAGCATAATCCCAGGAAGATCATTATTTTGAAAAGATAGAAAACGCTCTATGTGACCGTTGCTTAATATAACATGATCTGATCTAATTTTGTGAAGAGTGCTGTTGACTTTATCCTCTGCAGGCTTGGCGCCTACATATTTATCCTCAACTGCAATTAAATGATTAATATAATTATAAGTAGTAAGAAGAGTATTTTTAAGAATTTTTATATTTTTAGATTTTTCAATATTTTCAATGGTATCCTTGACCCAATCTTGAGGTTTTTTACCATCAATTTCATTTATTTTTGAAGAATTATTTAATATACCTCCCAGTTGATTATCGCTTTCAATTAATAAGACATCGTAGTTTGTATCAATAAAAGAAGACGCTGCTAGTAAACCGTTTAGACCACCGCCAACAATAACAATATCAACATTGTGATGGAGATGAGAACTGATCGCTTTAAACTCTTTCGGGGGTTTGCCAAGACCTGCTGCTTTTCTAATAAGAGGTTCATAAATTTTTTTCCAAAAACTTTTATGAGGCCCCATAAAGGTCTTATAATAAAAACCAGCAGAAAAAAGGGGAGAGAAAATATTATTGATACTTCCAACATCAAAATCAAGAGATGGCCATCGATTTTGACTTTCTACTTCCATCGCTTCATAAATTTTTTTAATAGTTGCTCGAGCGTTGGGTTCTGAATATTCACTTACAATTTGAACAAGGGCGTTGGGCTCTTCAATACCACAAGTATAAATACCTCGAGGTCGATGATATTTAAAACTTCTCCCAATTATTTTTGTTCCATGACGAAGTAGGGCACTGGCAATAGTATCACCTTTGTAGCCATAATATTTTACTCCATCAAACTTGAAATTAATTCTCTGATTAAAGTTTATAAAAGGACTATTATGATTATTTAGATCTTTCATTTCTTTACTGTAAAGTTACCTGAACCAACATCTGGTTCTCCAGATGGAGTTTTAATTTTATTTTCAAATTTTTTCATAGGCGGTTGAGGATCATCTAATTTGTAAACTTCTAAAATTTCATCAGTTGAGGTATCACGAATACAATTAAACCATTTACGACATCCATGAGTGTGTACCCATCTTTCATAAAATAAGCCTTTTGGATTGGAACGAATAAAAACATACTCTCCCCATTCTCGATCACTTATTTCCTCAGATCCATCTGGCCGTTTAACGTGAGCTTCACCACCATTAGAAAATTCAGATTGATCTCGAGGTCCGCAATAAGGGCAGTCTATTAACAACATTGAATTTTAATGAGCTACTGCTGCAGCCCCATGTTCATCAACTAATTTACCGCTTACAAAACGATCTAAATTAAATGCTGCATTTATTTGATGTGGTTCATTTTTTGCAATGGTATGAGCGAATACATTAGCACTACCAGGTGTAGCCTTGAAGCCACCAGTGCCCCAACCACAGTTGAAGAATAAACCCTGCACATCACACTTACTAATTATAGGACTTGCATCAGGACAAATATCAACAATTCCACCCCACTGTCTGAGCATTTTCATTTTACCAAACACAGGATAAAGTTCCACCATTGCGCGAATAGTTTCCTCTATAATATTAAATCCTCCTCGTTGAGTGAATGAATTATAACTATCTGTTCCTGCTCCAATCACTAGCTCCCCTTTATCTGATTGACTAACATAAGCATGAACTGCTGATGACATAACAACAGTATTTATAATTGGTTTAATAGGCTCAGAGACAAGAGCTTGAAGAGGTTTACTTTGAAGTGGAAGTCTTACCCCAGCGGTCTCCGCAAGAACACCTGTATGACCAGAAGCTACAACACCAATTTTATTTGCTCTAATAAATCCTTTCGAAGTTTCAACTCCTTCAATTTTTCCATTTTTAGTTCTAATTTGTTTTGCCTCACAATTTTGAATAATATCAACTCCCATTTCATCTGCGCGCATTGCAAAGCCCCAAGCTATTGCATCATGTCGAGCTACACCTCCACGAGGTTGAAATGAAGCACCTAGAACTGGATATCGGAGATTATCCGTATTCATAATAGGAACCATTTTTTGAATTTCTTCTTTAGATAACCATTCTGAGTCGATACCATTTAAATTATTAGCGCTTACACGTCTTTTAATTTCTTTAATGTCATGTTCATTATGAGCTAAGTTCATTACACCTCTTTGGCTAAACATCACATTGTAATTGAGTTCTTGAGATAGATTTTCCCAAAGCTTCAGAGAATGCTCATATAAGTGAGCACTATCATCCCATAAATAATTTGATCGAATAATAGTAGTATTACGTCCCGTGTTGCCTCCGCCAAGCCAGCCTTTTTCTATTAAAGCAATATTCTTTAATCCATGTTCTTTCGCTAAATAGTAAGCGGTTCCTAATCCATGACCCCCTCCACCTATGATTACTGCATCATAAAATTCCCTCGGTTCAGGGCTACGCCACATTTTAGGCCAATTTTTATGTCCTGAAAAAGCGTTTCTAGCTATACTAAAAATAGAATATTTTTTTTTCACGAATGAAAACTAACAAAAAAATAATTATTCAGCTAGTTATTTTCATTGGCGAATTGTCTTTCATATTTCGAAAGATTTTAGGAAATTGCCATTTTAATTCACAATCAATGTTGCGCGCCTCATTTTTGGAGTCCAAGTCACCTTGACAAACTGTCCTAACTTCATAGCTAAACCTTGTATACTCAGATTTGTCTTTTGAGGAGCTATGAAGATGACTTCCAGAAAAGCACAAGATTTCCCCGGGTTTGATAGTGACGGGAAAAATTCTTACATTTTCGGGTAGGTTTTCTAATAATTGTGGGGCCGAGGGATAGGAGAAATCTCCTTTTTTTCGATTCTCCAAATAGATATTTAAATCCCAAGAGCTAGTAGAATTTTTAACAGGTTTATCAAAATATTCAGGAAAGAAAACCATTGTGTTTGTTTCTTCAATTGAGCTAATTGGTGCCCACCAATTTATTTGTTGGTGAATATTGGTACCCCAAGTATCTCGATGAACTCCTATTCTAGATGCTTCTCGATATCCAAATTTATTTTTAGCTGGCGCAACACGAACAACAAACTTATCCCAGTAACTTTCTCCTTGTAAAAAATTTATAGAATTTAAGAATTCATAAAATAGTTTTTTAAAAATTTCAGTATTTTTTAGATTAGCGATTAAATGGGTACTTATTTCCTCACAATTAGAATGGTGATGTAGCTTTTCTAATTTCCCAGAGTATTCAATTCCAATTTTTTTTTTAATTTGATCTACAAGTTGACTTGCAATTTTAGATCTTTCAAAAACATAAATTTTGCCATTAAAAATTTCTTTTTTAAATTGAGCTATATTTTCTATATGCGATATAGGCGCAAACAATTAAGAAATATCACCGACGTACACGCCGAGTGCTAATGCAGTTTCAATAAGAGGGTCGGTACGATCAACAACTTTGTAAGTTGAAATACCTTCCGAAATCGGAACATCAATTACTTTTCGATCTCTCCATGCTACCATACGATTAAACTTACCTTCAGCAAGTAAATCAACAGCATATACACCAAATGCACTTGCCAAAATTCTATCCCTAGGTGTCGGAGGCGCACCTCTTTGGACGTGACCTAATGAAGTTACACGGCATTCAATATCAGTGTTTTTCATTATAGCTTCAGATAAATAAGTACCAATGCCACCAAGTCTTTTTTGGCCATCAGCAAATTCCACTTCATATGTTTTGCCTTCTTCAGTTTTGACAGCCTCTGCAACTACAATTAAAGAGTGAACAACTCCTCTGTTTTTCATTTCGGTTAGCTTATTTACCACACCTTTAATTGAGTAATTAAGCTCAGGGATTAAAATCACATCAGCCCCTCCAGCAATACCTGCATTAATAGCTATATGACCAGCATCTCTTCCCATCACCTCTAAAATCATTGTTCTATGGTGGCTTGCTGCAGTTGACTGAAGGTTATCAAGTGCTTGAGTAGCAACATTTACCGCAGTATTAAAGCCAATTGAACTTTCTGTGGCTCCGACATCATTATCAATTGTTTTGGGAATAGCGACTATCTTCAAATTTCCTCGTTTAGCAATTTCAGTTAAAATTGCCATACTTCCATCACCACCAATAACAATTAAACCCTCAAGCTCTAGTTCGTGATACCCATCTATAATTTCTTGAGAGCGATCTTTAAAAGAACCATCAGCCATAGGGAATTTAAATGGATTACCTTTATTAGTTGTTCCTAAAAAAGTTCCACCCTGTCTTAATAAGGCACCGCTGAATGTTTGATAATCTAAAGGAAGAAAGGCAACTGGTCGTTGCATTAAGCCTACAGTACCATCTCGAATTCCAAGAACTTCCATACCGTAGGTATTTTTAGCACGAAAAAAAATAGAACGGACAGCTGCATTTAATCCGCCGCAATCACCACCACTTGTTAAAATTCCTATTTTTTTCACTTAAAACTTATCTGAGTCCCATAACCATGCTGCCCCACGCACACCGCTAGAGTCGCCATGAGTATTTCGAAGAACTTTGTTTCGCACTTTATCACTAAATGTATATTTTGGAAGAAGTTTTGGAATATTATTATAAATTCTTCCAACATTTGACATACCTCCACCTAAAACTATTACGTCTGGATCGACTATACCAATCATGACTGCAATTAGACGTGCAAACCTATCTTCATATAATTCAAATTCTTTTTTAGCTCGTTCATCACCGTTAGCCTCAAGAGCAACAATTTCACGTGTTCTTAAATCTGTTCCATATTTTTGATTAAAAATTTTAGTAAAACCAATTCCAGAAATAAACTGTTCAGCACAAAGAGGTCTTTTGCAATTACCAACTTTGCATTGAACATTTAGACTGTATTCTTCTTTTGTAGGATAGGGTAAAGGTTGATGTCCCCAATCTCCAGCTACTTGATTCACTCCCTCGACAACCTGTTTGTTGTAAACAAATGATCCTCCAAAACCGGACCCAATAATTATCCCCCAAACAGAACGATAATTAGCTCCCGATCCATCAATAGCCTCTGATAAAGCAAAACAATTTGCATCATTCATAATTCTTATTTCTCTATCAAGAGTTTTTTCTAAATCTTTTTTAAAAGGCTGATCGTTGATCCAAACACAATTAGCATTATTTACTAAACCTGTCTCTCGAGAGGAAAAGCCTGGAATACAGATACCAACAGTATTTTTTGAGCTACTATGCTGATCTAAGTCTTCAACAAGTGACTTTACCGTGTCAATACCACTTTGATAATTTTTATCATAGGTAGAGCGCTTTCTTAGAACCTCTTTTCCGCTTTGATCCATTAAGATACCCTCAATTTTGGTACCTCCATAATCAATTCCTATTTTAAAATTTTTATTCATCTAAGTGTACAATTATATCAATTTAAACTTTTCTCAAGTTTCTTATTGTACAGTTAAATTTTTTTCAAATTTTTTCTAAATTAAGATAAGATTTTAGTATGAAAAAAAATATTGTGAATTGGGGCATCATAAGTACTGCTAAAATTGGATGGGAGCATGTCATTCCAGCTATTCAAAAATCCAAAAACAGTAAAGTTTTAGGTCTTGCAAGTAGAGATTTAAATAAAGCAAAGTCGCTTTGTAAGAAATTTAAAATTTCAAAGAGCTACGGATCCTATGAAGAGCTTTATCAGGATCCAGACATTGATATTATTTATAATCCTCTTCCAAATCATTTACATATTCAAACTAGTTTAAAAGCAGCATCATATGGAAAACATATTCTTTTAGAGAAACCACTTTCTCTTAAAGCAAAAGATATCGATCCATTAATTAAATCTGCCAAAAAAAATAAAGTTTTTATTAAAGAAGCTTTCATGGTGCGCCATCATCCTCAATGGCAATGGGTAAAAAAATTTATTAAAGATGGAAAAATTGGAAGCATTAGTAGTATCTCTACGGTCTTCTCATACTCAAACAAAGACCCAAAAAATATTAGAAATATCTTAAAATATGGTGGAGGGGCTATTTACGATATTGGTTGCTATCCTACAGTCATTTCTAGGTTTCTTACTGATAAGGAGCCTAAAAGAGTTGTAGCTACCGCAACAAAGGATAAAAAATTTAAAACAGATGTCTTATCATCTGTAATGTTAGACTTTGGTGGTATCTTTTCTTCATATACAGTCGCTACTCAAAGCAACGTATCTCAACAAGTAATTATTTTAGGAACCAAAAAAACTATAGTGGTTGAAAATCCATTTAATGCCGTTGCTTTCAAGCCTACAACCGTGGTGATATATAATGGACGGTCGATTTATCGAAAAGAAAATACGGTAAAAATCTTTACAGCAGCAGATCAATATGAACATCAAGCAACAGCTTTTTCTGATCACTTGATCAAAAAAACTAAAGTTGATTACGACTTAAAAGACGCTAAATACAATATGAAAGTATTAGATGCTACTTTTAAATCGATCAAAAAAGGCACTTGGGTTAAAATTTAATTTTTTGCCCTATAATTTTTGATAAATTTTCACTAAATTTCACATGCATTGGTTTTGACCAATGAATAGGGTCTATGGCTGATGATTGACAAAATTTATTAGCATCAATTAAATCAACTCCAGTTTTGCTACAAACTTTTTCAAATGAAAAATGTAGTTCTTTAGATTTATTTAGACCTCCTTCCCACTCTTTATAATTTATCCAAGCAGGGTCATTAGATTTTTCTCCAAGATCAGGTGGGCAAATGACTGCCAAATTTGATTTATTTACATCATGCCAGGCACCCGATCCAGAGTTTGTTTCTAAAATAATTTGAATTAATTCTTTAATTCCCTCAGCAATATTTTCGGCAGTTCTTTGAAATCTGACTTTGAGGTCATTGGTTCCTAGCATTAATAGTACTAAATCGATTGGGGAGTGAGATAATAAAGATGATTTTAATACTCTGGCACCATTTAAATGTATGCCATCTCGAGGGTCATCAATATTTGTCGTTCTTCCAGGAAGGCAATCCTCAAGAATTTCAATATTGAAACCCTTTTGAATTAACTGCTCATTTAATAATACCGGCCATCTTTTTTCATATCTTTGACCATTATCTTCATCTGTGTAACCCCAACTATTGGAGTCACCAAAAACTAAAATTCTTTTCAATATGAACTAGAGGGTGCCCAAAGATTTATATTTCCTTCTTTGGCGTTTTTATCAATTTTTTTGATTTCATCTTTGGTAAATTTTAAATTATTTAGGGCAGCCAAATTATCTTTAAGTTGGGCTACAGTGCGAACTCCAATTAAAGCTGATGTTACTGCCTTATTATTTAAAACCCAAGCCAATGCTAATTGAGAGAGAGATTGACCACGTTTCTTAGCAATGGAATTAAGATTATTAATTATTTTTAAATTATTTTTAGTAATTAAATCTTTACTAAAAGAACTATTCTCACTTACCCTTGTTCCTCTAGGAATTCCTTTTAAATATTTATCTGATAGAAAGCCCTGAGCGAGTGGGGAAAAGGCAATACAACCAACTCCATTTTTAATTAATGTTTTAGTTAAATCCTTTTCGATCCATCGATTAATTAGGGAGTAAGACGGTTGATGGATAAATAATTTAATGCCACGGCTTTTTAAAATTTTTATCATTTCTTTAGTTTTATTTGCCGAGTAAGAAGAAATACCTATATACAAAGCTTTACCAGATCGATAAATACTCTCAAGTGCGTCAGCAGTTTCTTCTAAAGGTGTATTCGGGTCAAACCTATGAGAATAGAAAATATCTACGTAATCGATTTTCATTCTCTTTAAACTTTGATCACAACTTGCAATAACATGTTTTTTAGATCCCCATTCTCCATAAGGTCCATTCCACATGTCATATCCAGCTTTTGAAGAGATAATCATTTCATCTCGATACTTTTTAAAATCACTTTGCATAATTTTTCCAAAATTAGCTTCAGCACTTCCATAAGGAGGACCGTAATTATTGGCTAAATCAAAATGTGTAATACCAGCATCAAAAGAGGTAAAAAGAATTTTTTTGGACTCAGTAGACATGCCTTTGTTTCCTCCAAAGTTATGCCAAAGACCAACTGATAAAAGGGGGAGTTTTAATCCACTACTTCCACAATTTCTATACTGCATATTTTGATATCGATTTTTATTTGCTGAATAACTCATTATAAATTCTCTTCTATTTCAACAATTGTGGGCATTGAATTCGCAGCACCCTCACGAGTAACCGAAATTCCTGCTACCAAACTAGCAAACTCAATTGCTTCTTTATAGTTTTTATTCTTTGATAAAGCGACACTAAAAGCCCCATTAAAAGCGTCACCTGCTCCTGTTGTATCTACAACAGGAACAGAAAGTTTTTTTGCAGGAATTAATAATTCTTCTTCATTATTTTTAAAAAAACATCCTTTTTCTCCCAGAGTTATCAAAATGTTTTTCATTCCCTTTTTTAAAAATACTTTAGCGGCAGATTGGCAGTCCTTTTCACTTTCAATTGATTGATTGATAAAAAAACCTGCCTCTGTTTCATTAGGTGTAAAAAAATCAACATTCTCAAAACAGTCTTCAGGAAGATTTGTGGCTGGAGCAGGATTTAATATAGTAGTACATCCATTTTTTTTTGCCAATTTAAGAGCATACATCGTAGCATCAATTGAAGTCTCTAATTGAGCTAAAAAAATTTTAGAATTATTGATAATGGATAAATTATCATCAATGAACTTACGATCGATTGTTGCAGCAGCTCCTGGAATTACATTTATTGCATTCTCTCCAGTCTGTTGATTAATTAAAATTCCAGCAGCACCAGTGCTTAAATTAGAGTCAAGTACAACAGCTTGAGTATCCACCCCTGCTTCTTGATACAGTTTTAGGGCCATGTCAGCATAAGTATCTTGGCCTAGCTTAGTAATAAATGAGACATCACCTCCTGCTCGAGAGGCTGCAATTGCTTGGTTAGAACCTTTACCTCCTGGGCCAATTATATATTTTTTCCCAAGAACTGTTTTTCCTGGGACAGGAATTTCATCACCAAAAAAACATAAATCTGCAACAAAAATTCCTAGTATTGAAATGCTCACTGATCTAATAACCAAACAGAGCCATCGGGTTTGACGACCCCTTTGGTAAAAATGAAACAACCAAATGGTCTTGTTTCATTGGTAGCAATGATGGCATAAGCCTTCTTGGACTCTTCATAAAACTTAAATCGCTCTATAGATGAAACTTTCCAATGATCACCTGCAACTTCAGCTATTGTTCGCATCATTTCTTTATGAACCTCATTGAGTTCTTCAGGTTTTCCATCAATTTCCATTCTTTGAACTGGGGACTCAATAAAACTATCAAGAGGAAATATAGATAAAATCGCTTTTGCAGCCCTCGCGGCATCCACACCGTCTAAGCGGTGCACTCTTGAATTCATTGAGTAAGCTGGAAAATTAGAGTCACTTAAAATTAATTTATCACCATGACCCATAGATCTAAGAGTATGAAGGATTTCAGGACTCAAAATTGGGTCGATATTAATTAACATATAATGATAGAACTAAATAAATTGCATTAATTCAATAAAATTAATTAACATCAACTGGTTTAGAACGAAGGCTTTTTACAGTTTCTAATTCTGCTTTTCTGCAGAGTCTCGGTGGTAATCCTTTGCTCAATAGTAGTAAATCTTCAAAAACAATCTCTCCCATTTCATAAAAAACTTCATTTAAAGCGCCAGCACGATGGGCAGAAAACAAAATATTTTTTTCTTTTCTTATGGGATCATTTTTTTTAACTGGTTCTTCAGGAAAAACGTCAGTAGCAACTTTAATATTTTTCTTTCTAATTGTTTTAATTAAATCATTAAAATTGATAACACTCGCTCTACTTAAAATAAGCAAACAAGCATTTTCCTTCATTAAATTTAAAAGTTTGTGATCAATCATATTTTGATTTTTTGTAGTAATTGTCGCTAAAATGTAAATAACATCACAATTCTTGAAAATTTTATTAAGGGAACAGGGAGCTGTGCCCCAATCTCTTAATTGCTTTTCAGAAAGCCAAGGGTCATATACAAAAAAATTATCAGTATAAGGTTTTAATAATGGATGAAGGTTTTTAGCAAGATCTCCATAGCCAATAAATCCAATTTGATTATTTTTTAATAAACTACTGCTTTTGTTTCCTTCAAGGCCATATTTTTCTTGTCCTTTAATAAAGTCCAAGTGCGATTGGTGAATATCTCTTTTCAAAGAAAATGTGAAACCTACCGCTATCTCGGCTACTGTTTGTGCGAATACAGGAGCTGTCGATAAAACATAGATATTATTAGAAAAACAATATTCATAGTCCATATTGTCCATAAAATTGCTTTCAACATTAAATATTGCTTTTAATTTTTTTGCTTTCATTAAAAGAGAGGAGGGTAAGTCAGGTTGTCCAATAATAAAGTCTGCTTTAGCTATATTCTTTTCATAAAATTTTTGTTTATTCTTATTGGGTACGTTAATTAATTGATATTTTTTTTTTAAAAGTTGTAATTTTTTTGGAGTAAAAATTAATTTCATCTCCCTTGGGTAAGGATCTATAAGAATTGTTTGCATCAAACGATTATACCAATTATTTATTTTTTTGATAATCTATCTTTGATGAAAAGATCTGAAATTAACAAAGCTATTGTTAATGCAAAAAAGATGATGGATGAATATCTTTGGGTTTTGCCTCAATGGGGATATTGGTCTAAAGCTGAATATTTAGAACAACCCATTACATCTAAATACTTAAAAGAGCACCAAATGGGTTGGGATGTTACTGATTTTGGCAAAGGGTTATTCAAGCAACAAGGAATAACTTTATTTTGTATAAGAAATGGCATTCAAGGAAATACACAAGATAAGCCTTACGCTGAAAAACTCTTGTTCATGCAAGAAGGTCAAGAAATTCCTTATCATAGTCATAAAGTAAAATTAGAAGACATCATTAATCGTGGAGGCGGAGATTTAGCTATTGAATTTGTAAAGGTTGACGAAGAGTTAAAAGATAAAGATGATAAAATTACTATTTTAGTTGATGGTTTTGAAGTTGAAGTCTCACCTCATGAGCCTTTAATTTTAAAAAGAGGCCAAAGCGTAACTGTAGAAAGAAATATTTATCATAAATTTTATGCAGCTAAGGGCACTGGAATGGTAATGGCTGGTGAAGTTTCACAAGTAAATGATGATAATAATGATAATTATTTCTTAGAGCCAGTGGGTCGTTTTACAAAAATAGAAGAAGATGAGGAGCCTGTTCATCCTTTGTGGAATGAAATTTAATGCCCAAAGGAATTATTGGATTAGGTATGTGGTGTGTAGATACTACATACAAAATCAATACTTTACCACAGCGGGGTAAATTAGAACCTATAATTGAGAGCTTCCAGTGTGTTGGAGGTGGACCTTCAAATGTACTCTCGGATTTATACTCACTTGGATTTAAATATCCTATGATTGCCATGGGTTCGATTGGAGTAGATGAAAATGCGAGTTATATAAAAAAACATTGTCGCAAAAATAAAATTGATACAAAATTCTTAAAACCGACTCAAAAAGCTCCTACATCCCATACGGTATGTATGATTGAAAAAAAAAATGAAAGAACATTTTTGTATCATGCTGGAGCAAATAACTTATTAGATATAAATCATTTTCAAATCCAAAAATTAAAATCTGACCCTAAAATTCTATACGTAGGCTATATTACTCTTTTAGGAAATTTAGATAAATTTTCTGGAAAAAACACTCGCCTTTCTAGAGTTTTGTCACAAGCAAAAAAAAAAGATATTACCACAGTTTTAGATTTAGTTTCTAATAATGATTCTTCTTTTCAAAAGATAGTATTAAGCGCACTACCTTTTACTGATTATTTGCTTTTAAATGAAATCGAAGCAGAATTATTATTTAAAAAAACAGTAATCAACTCAAAAAAAAGATTAAACAAAAAATTAATAATCAATATATCAAAAAAATTATTTTCAAAGGGAATTAGTAAAGCTTTGGTTATACATCATTCAAAAGAGTCATTGTATATTTCAAGAGAAGAAATCATTCACACTAGTTCTATGTCAATAAATAGAAAAAAAATAATTAATTCTGTAGGTGCGGGTGATGCATTCTGTGCAGCTTTTATTTATGGAGTACATGAGTCTTGGGATATGAAAAAAATATTAAAAAAAGCACATGCTGCGGGTAGCGCTATGATGAAAATAGACTCATCATCAGGAAACCTACCTAATATAAAGAAATTATAATTTTAAAATTGAGTCAGTAATTTCAAGATCTTTTTTAAGGCTTCGATCAGGGATTAATTTTTTCTTGTTAAGTTGATCATGATAGATTTTGACAGCCTCTTTTGGGGTTGTATTTTCTTCCACAACTTTTCTCATTAATTTAACTAAGCCAATTGGATCCTCTGATAGGTTAATTTTCCTTCCAAAAAGAGCAACTTTTGCACCATATTTACTGGCTTTATGAATTAATTCAAAACAATCTCTTGTTGTCCCTTTGCTGCCTCCCAAAATTCCAACTATTAAATTCTCTGGATCGTAACTTGCTAAATCCTCCATGGCTTTAGGACCATTATATGCAATCTTTAAAAAAAGTGGTCTTTCCTCCTTTGTTTGTCCTGCAATAGCTTTGATAATACAATCATTAACATAGTCACCTAATTCCTCATTATTCATTCCAACATCTATTGGTGGGTTAAATACTTCTAAAAAATGGGAGAATTTATATTTTAAGGACTCCATTCTAAAATTTCTATAAGAATTTAACATTGCTAAATCAAAATCTACATTTTTAGAAAATGTCACAGAAAATAATCCCAGATTAACTAATTTACTAACTCTATCAATTCTTGCAGATTGAAAGGGACGAGGATTGGTAGAGCGATAATTACTATTTCTCATTAACCAAATATCACTTGTATCATTCATTCTAATAGCTGGAGTAACTGGTGAGCTTTTAAATATTTTTTTTTCTACCAAAGACTCTCCTACAGAAGCTGACATTAGCATGATGTCAACTAATTTAGATTTTGTCATAACCTCCATTGCCTTTTTATAATCTTTAAGTTTTTTAAAGACTTGAATAATTTTTCCTTTATTATCTCTCTGAGGCCCAGGGGTAGTTATTCCCATGGCTAGATCTCCATCTTTAGCATCCGCAATGATAAAATCCTTTGATTTATATTTTTGATTTCTAATTCTTTCTAACTTTAATTTAAGTGATTTTGGCATCTATATAATTTACCACTTTCTTTAATTGTATAAATAGAAAAACCCTATGACTTGTATATAATATTTACAATGTATTTAGGTATCGATTTAGGAACTTCCTCTATGAAATGTCTGCTCATCGGGGAAGAACAAGAACTTATCAAATCAGTATCGAGTGAAGAAATTCCATTAATAAACCTACATAGCGGATGGTCTGAGCAAGATCCAAGACTATGGATTAAGGCCCTCGATCAATGCCTTCTTAAATTAAAAGATGATATTAATTTAAATAAAATTAAATCTATTTCCTTTTCTGGTCATATGCATGGTGCGACCTGTATTGATAAAAATAACGAAGTTTTAAGACCTTGTATGATGTGGAATGACACCCGAAGTCATCAAGCTTGTAAGGAAATTATGTCAGATAGTTCAGTTTTGGATATCTCTGGAAACATTGCAATGGCTGGTTTTACTGCTCCTAAAGTATTATGGCTCAAGCACAATGAACAAAAAATATTTGATCAAATACATAAAGTCTTGTTACCGAAAGACTATTTAAGACTTTATCTGACTGGAGAATACTTTAGCGATTTATCTGATGCATCTGGAACATATTGGCTAGATGTTGGTCATCGCAAATGGTCATCTGTTTTATTAGAGGCTAGTTCAATGAGATTAGATCAAATGCCTGCATTATGTGAGGGAACTGAACAAACAGGGATTTTAAAAAAAGAGATCGCTGAACAATACGGCTTTGATGCAAGCTGTAAAGTATATGGTGGGGCAGGAGATAATGCTGCTGCTGCTGTTGGACTTGGATTATACGAAGAAGGTGATGCATCCATCTCTTTGGGAACATCGGGTGTAATTTTTGGTTCAACAAAAAGTTTTTTAAAAAATTATGATGATGCTATACATTCTTTTTGTCATTGCTTACCTAATACTTGGCATTTAATGTCTGTGATGCTTTCATGCACCTCTAATGTTAATTGGTTTATAAATACATTTGACTCATCTATTAATGAAATCACAGAAAAGTTATCAAAAGTTATGAGCTCTAAAGAGGAAATAAATAATGCTCCTTATTTTCTCCCCTATTTAACAGGTGAACGAACTCCAATAAATGATCCTCATGCAAGGGCAAGCTTTCATCAAATGGGAATTGACAGTGATAGGACTTCTCTAATTTATGCTTTAATTGAAGGTATATCTTTTGGCCTCAATGACAACTATCAAGCTTTATCGAAAACTGGAATAAAATTAGAAAATATTTATGCAATCGGTGGAGGTTCCAAAAATGACTCTTGGCTTAAATTACTTGCTTCAATTTTAAATCGAAATTTATCTCTTACTGACGCATCAGAGGCGATGGCCGCTTATGGTGCTGCTCGTATTGCATATCTGGGATTTAATAATCTAAAACCTAAAGAATCCCTTTCGGCCCCAAAAGTTATCAAAACAATCGAGAAAGATCCTAAGCTTTCTGATTTATTAAATGAAAGATTTCAAAACTGGAAAAATTTTTACATCAAAGAGGAGTAAAAGGAACCTATGAAATCTCTTGATTATTATGAGTTGTTGTCAATCTTGACTTATAATTTAGACCAAAATAACTCTCAAAATCGTTATTTTATTGCTCTAGCCGGACCCCCGGCATCTGGAAAAAGTACAATATCTAATAAATTAAACGAGGATCTTAATTCCAAAGGCTTTCCTTCAGAAATATTACAAATGGATGGTTTTCACTTTGATGATGCAATTTTAAGTTCTAAAAATCTTCTTTCTCGTAAAGGTTCACCAGAAACATTTGATGTCATGGGTCTAAAAAATTTTCTGATCAGATTAGCTAATGAACCAGAGGTTGTTATCCCTGTCTTTGATCGCTCTTTAGAGTTATCAAGATCATCAGCAGTCACCATTTCGGAAAATAAAAAAACAATCATTGTTGAAGGGAATTATCTTTTATTAAATTCACATCCATGGAACGCTCTTAAAGATTATTTTGATTCAAGCATCATGATTCATTGTGAAGATTCAATTCTTGAAAAGAGATTAATTGAAAGATGGAAAGGTTTTGATTTAAATCAGGACCAAATAAATCAAAAAGTTTATGAAAATGATTTACCCAATGGAGTTAGTGTAATTAAAAATAGTATTAAAGCAGATTACTATTTGGAGAATTAATTTGCAGGTGGTTCTTTTGCGCCAGTCATAAAAGCAACAGCATCAGACATTTCATATTTTTTGGGGTCAATAACACATAATCTTGTGCCTAGACGATGGATATGAATTCTGTCAGCTACTTCAAAAACGTGAGGCATATTATGAGAGATCAAAATGATTGGTATCCCTCTTGCTCTTACCTCACCAATTAACTCTAAAACTCTTCGACTTTCTTTTACGCCTAAAGCAGCGGTAGGTTCGTCCATGATTACAACCTTAGTACCAAAGGAAGTGGCGCGTGCTACAGCGACACCCTGACGTTGACCACCAGATAAAGTTTCTACAAGCTGATTTATATTTTGAATAGTTAGAAGTCCTAATTCTGAGAGTCTTTTTCTCGCTTCTTCAGCCATAGCTTTTTTATCCAGAAATCTTAAAAATTTACCCATAAAACCTTTTTGTCTGATTTCTCGACCCAAAAACATATTGTCGGTTATTGATAAAGCAGGAGAGAGAGCTAAGTTCTGATAAACTGTTTCAATTCCAAGTGTTCTGGCTTCTATAGGAGATGTAAAGCTAACCTGTTTGCCATCTAATAGAATTTCACCGCTGTCTGGAATGACAGCACCACAGAGCACTTTGATAAGTGTTGATTTTCCTGCACCGTTATCCCCGATTACTCCTAGAACTTCCCCAGGATAGAGCTCTAAGTTAGCATCGTCTAATGCCACAACCTTACCATACTTCTTAGATAAATTTTTAGCTACAAGGATAGGTTCCATTAGTTTGACACCTTTCTAATCCACTGATCTATACCAACAGCAATAATAATTAGACAACCTAATGCAAATCTTTGCCATAAAACATCTAAACCCGCTATAGACAAACCTGAGCTGAAGACGCCAACGATTAACGCTCCAAAAAGAGAACCTATAATTGTTCCTCGACCTCCAAATAAGGATGTACCACCAATCACAACTGCTGTTATTGAGTCAAGGTTTCCTTCATAAAAGCTTGTTGGCGAAACAGACCCCACTCGACCAATAGAGACCCAAGCACCTATTGCAACAACTAAACCTGCTACGGCATATATAGACACCAACATTCTATCTGTTCTTATCCCAGAAAGTTCTGCTGCATCTTTATCATCTCCTATAGCATAAACATGGCGACCCCATGCTGTCTTATTCAGTAAAAACCACAAAAAGACAAATATACCAATCATAAGAAATGCACCATAAGTAAATACAAAACCGCCCAGATTTATTCTTTCACCCCAAAAATGAAGAAGGGGGGCATTAATTTCAATATCTGAACTTCTAATTGATTGAGATCCAGTGAAGAAAATTACTAAAGCAAAAAATATATTCCAAGTCCCTAAAGTAACAATAAAGGGAGGAAGTCGAAGTCTTGTAACTAGCAATCCATTAAAGGCACCAGTTGCAACCCCTGAAATCATTCCAACCATGATAGCAGGTAAAGTAGGGATCCCCATTTCGACAGAAAGTTTTCCCATGAACACTGATGCAAGCACCATCATGGCTGCGACACTTAAATCAATACCTGCTGTTAAAATAATTAAAGTTTGAGCTGCAGCTAAAATTCCAACGATTGTCACTTGTTGAACAATTAAAGATAAATTAAATGCAGAGAAAAATTTTCCACCGGCTATAAAACCAAAACCTATAACGCTGAGAATTAAAATAATTACTGGAACAATGGTAGGATTTCCATGAAGGAAATGTTGAATTTTTTTTAATGTTGTTTGTTCACCTAATTCAAATGAATGGTGATCTTGATCTTTTGAACCAATATCACCAGAAAATTTAGGTTGGTCTTTAAGATCCTTAGAGATGTCTTCAGATATTTTATTCATCAAATATTTTTTTAGATATCAGGGCAGAATTTAATCTGCCCTGAAAAATTGATTTATTATTGGATTAGCCCCAACATCTATCCATGCCTTCTTTGACACTAATAGACTCTACACCCGCAGCTGCATTATCAGTAACTAGGTTCACACCTGTGTTATAGAAATCAAGTCCTGGAGTATTTTCAGGTTTAGTTCCATCTTCAGCCCATGCTTTAATAGCCTCAACACCTAGTGAAGCCATTAATAGTGGGTACTGTTGAGATGTTGCTCCAATAATACCTCTTTCAACGTCAGCTACACCAGGGCAACCACCGTCAACTGAAGCAATAAGAACGCTACCATCATCTTTACCAATCGCCTTAAGTGCTTCATAAGCACCTACAGCAGCTGGCTCATTGATTGTGTAAACAACATTAATGTCTTGATCTCTTTGTAGACATTTTTCCATTGCGGTTCTTCCGCCTTCTTCATTACCATTAGTAACTTCGTTACAAATGATACGTGGGTCATCTTCATCACCCCATTTTGATACATCTTTTACGTCAATACCAAAACCAGTTAAGAAACCTTGGTCTCTAAGAACACCAACAGATGGCTGACTTTCATTAAGATCTAACATTGCAATTTTAGCATTAGCAGTATCAGCTCCTAATTTTGCAGCTACCCAAGCACCACCTAATTCACCGGCTTTAAAGTTATCTGTTGCAAAAGTAGAGTCAGCAGCAGTGATAGGCTCAAGCGGAGTATCTAGTGCAATAACTAGAAGACCGTTATCTTGTGCGTTTTTAAGAACAGGTACGATCGCTTTTGTATCTGAAGCGGCAATTAAAATACCTTTTGCTCCAGAAGCGATACAAGTTTCAACAGCTCTCACTTGAGTTTCGTGGTCACCATCAATTTTACCCGCAAAGAATGATAATTTGACACCAAGTTCATTTGCGCGTGCTTCAGCACCTTCTTTCATTTTTACAAAGAAAGGGTTGATGTCAGTTTTAGTAATAAGACAAGCTTCAATGTCCGCTTTTGCTGCTGTAGTAGCAAATGTAAAAGCAAAAGCCAAAAACGAAGCCAGTACTAGAGATAATTTTCTCATAGTAATCCTCCTTCTATAATCGGTTTGAGATTAGCTTATATTTACACTTAGTTTAAATATAAATTCTTAATTTTTCTCTTGATTTGACATGAAATATCTATCAATTAATTTTTTCCAATGTTGATAAGATTTATGAATGCCTTGATTTTCTTGGTATTTTATAGTTTTTCGCTTTACCGCAAATTTATTTAAATCGCTTAACTTAGAAATATTTTTTTGTTGCTGTATCCCAAAGAGCAACGCCCCATACAAAGACATCTCTTCTATATCGGGTACCATAATTTCAATCTTTAAAAGATCTGCGATCATTTGAAGGAATAATTTATTTTTAATCATCCCCCCATCCACTATGAGATTTTTTAATTCAAACTTATTATCTCTCTGCAGAAATTCTAGATATACGACCATTTGAAATGCAACTGACTCGAGAGCGGCTCTTACAATTTGTTTTTTAGTTGTTGATGCATTGATACCAATAAAAGCAGCACGAGCGTTTGCCTTCCAAAAAGGAGGACCTAGTCCCGTAAAAGCGGGTATCAAAGCGACACCCCCAGAGTCTTCAATCCCTAGAGAGAGACTTTCGCTTTCACTTACTTTATCAATCAATTTTAGATTATTTTTTAGCCAAGAAATTGTAGCACCAGCAACTGAACCTAGACACTCAAGAGAGTAATAATTTTTTTTATTATGACTAAAGGCAAGAGTAGTAAAAGCGTTAGTATCAATTTTAAATGAAGTTCCAATATTTGTTTGTATGTTAAAGCCTGTGCCTGTAGTAATTTTACTATCCCCAGGGCTAAAGCATAAATTAGCAAAGAAAGACGCTTGTGCATCTCCAGCAACACCTGAAATGGGGATTTCTTTTAAAAAACTATTCTCAAAATTACTAGAACCAAAATTACTTGAACTAGACTTCACATCAGCAAGTTTAAATTGTTCAATTTCAAAAATTGAAAATAGTTCTTTATCCCAGCGATTATCAATGCAATTAAATAATAAAGTTCGAGAAGCATTCGTTGTGTCTGTCACATACTCTTTACACTTGGTGAGGCGATAAAGAAGGTAAGTGTCTATGGTTCCAAATAATATATTTCCTTTTATTAAACCTTCTTTGATATGCGGTTCGTTTTCTATTACCCATTTAAGCTTACTTGCTGAAAAAAAAGTATTCGCCTTTAAACCTGTTTTTTGAGTAATAAGTTCTGAATACTCTTTGTTATTTAATATTTTTTCACAAATTTCTTCACCACGAGTGCATTGCCATACAACTGCATTTCTTACGGGCTTACCTGTTAATTTGTTAAAAAGAGTGAACGTCTCTCTTTGATTAGTGATACTAATTAGCTTAGGATCGGGTGCTATTTCAGCAGCTTTTTTTATCAGCTCTATTAAATTGTTATAAATTTCCTCAAGATCATGTTCAACAAACCCCTCAGGAGTAAAAATTTGTCGATGTTCTTTTTGAAATTTTTTTTTAATGGATAAATCTTCATCAAAAACAACAACTGTTGTTGAAGAAGTACTCGAGTCTAAAGAGATATAACTCACTTATCTATAGATAATAAGTCGGTAACAGTTTTTGATATTTTTTCAGGACTCATACCATAGTGGTCAAGAACATCACTTTGAGAACCATTCATCATGTACTCGTCAGGAATACCTAATATTTTAAATTTAACTTTTTTATCGCTTTGTGAAATTATACTCGAACAACATTCACCAAGACCGCCATAAATACTATGCTCTTCTATAGTAACTAAAGCATTAGTTTTATTTATAGATTTTAACAAGCCCTGAGTATCAAAAGGTTTTATTGTATGCATGCTAATCACTTCTGCGCTTATGCCCTTTTTTTCAAGTAGTAAACTAGCTAAATAAGCTCTCTGCACGGTCTCTCCAGTTGCTATTAAAGAAATGTCATTACCTTGTCTAATTATTGAAGCTTTACCAATTTCAAAATTTGAATTTTTATCATTTAAATCCATCATAGGTTTCTTTCCATACCTTATATAAAGGGGTTTTTCATAATGAACTGCGGATTTTATTGCCTCTGCAGTCTCAAAATTGTCAGCTGGAGAAACAATTGTCATATTATTAATTGCTCTTAATGCAGCAAAATCATGTAAAGAATGATGTGTTGATCCTAATTGACCATAACTGATGCCCGCACTAATTCCAACTAGAGTTACTGGATGATCAGAATATGCTATATCATTCTTAATCTGCTCTAAAGATCTTGCAGTCAAGAAACTAGCAGGTGATACTGCAAATACATTTTTTCCACCCAATGCCAAGCCTGCCGCAACACCAACCAAATTTTGTTCAGCTATACCAACTTCAATAATTTGATTTGGTAACTGTTCACCGTAAGGAACTAGCTTTCCAGAACCTCTAGAGTCGCTAGTAACT
Source organism: uncultured Alphaproteobacteria bacterium (assembly GCA_902522585.1). Lineage (GTDB taxonomy): Bacteria > Pseudomonadota > Alphaproteobacteria > HIMB59 > HIMB59 > HIMB59. The sequence goes on along the minus strand of CABYWI010000003.1, from coordinate 170 downwards.
ACTAAGATATTTTGATTTAGCTTAGCTTGCTCTAATAGAGTTTGGGAAAATATCTCTAAATTTGGTTTGCCAATTTTATTATGCATAACTATTTAACTTTTGGTTTAATTCATCAATGGCTAATTGGAATTCTTGATCACTAGGAACTTTGTGATGCCACTTAACATCAT
>CABYWI010000002.1 GCA_902522585.1 uncultured Alphaproteobacteria bacterium | reverse complement strand
GGTAGAAGGCTGGGTGTCAAGAAGTTTGGCGGAGAACACGTTATCCCTGGAAACATTTTAGTTCGTCAGCGTGGTACTAAATTTTACCCGGGTGACAATGTCGGAATTGGGAAAGATCACACTCTTTTCTCCAAAGCTGAGGGAAAAGTGCAGTTCAAAAAATCCCGTAACAGACAATTTGTTTCCGTCCACTAAAATTTCCTAACCTCTCACATCTATATCTGTTATGGCATTCATCGATAAAGCAAAAATTTATATCAAATCTGGTAACGGTGGTCATGGAGCTTTAAGTTTTCGCCGAGAAAAGTTTATTGAATATGGTGGTCCCAATGGCGGTAATGGAGGGAAAGGAGGCAATGTTATTTTCCGAGGTAATAAAGGAATTAATACTCTTCAACGTTATAGATTCAATCAACACCATAAAGCTCAAAATGGTATGGGCGGTGCTGGTCAACTAAAAACAGGATCCAGCGGAAAAGATCTTATCTTAGACGTCCCTTGTGGAACGGAAATTTATAATGAGGATATGAGTATCAAGTTACATGAAATTCTTGATGATGAGCAAACCTACCACTTTCTTCGTGGTGGCCAAGGAGGTAAAGGAAATGCTCACTTTAAAAGCTCCACTAATCGTGCCCCTCGTAAGTTTCAACAAGGAGAAAAAGGCCAAGAAGCAACAGTTCGATTAAAACTCAAGATTTTGGCTGACGTAGGTTTAGTCGGTATGCCTAATGCAGGAAAATCTTCTATTTTAAATTTTGTCACAAATGCAAAATCCAAAGTAGCGGATTATGCTTTCACGACTCTTCACCCTCATATTGGCATGGTCCAAAAAGAAGATTTAGAATTCGTCTTAGCCGACATTCCAGGTTTGATAGAAAATGCTAGTGATGGAAAAGGCCTAGGTCATGCCTTCCTCTCTCATGTAGAGCGATGTAAGATCTTAATTCATGTCATTGATACAACAGTGGCTGATCCTTTCAAAAATTATCAAATTATCCGTCAAGAATTAGAGAATTATGAGGCTGAAATTGAGAGTAAAAAAGAAATTATTGCTCTCAATAAAGTCGAACTGCTCGATGAAAGAGAAGTTGAGCAAATAAAAGAAAAATTCACCTCAATGGATAGGCGTATCTTTACCATCTCTGCCGCTACGGGATATCACCTCGATCAACTTACAAATTTATGCTTAGAATATCTACAAGATGAATAAAACATTTCAAAACCTAGCCAAACAATCAAAAGTCATTGTAATCAAAGTAGGCTCCAACATCTTAGTGAATGAGAAATTTAAACTTCGCAAAAAATGGCTGAATTCCTTAGTAGATGATGTTGCAAAATTACAAAAAAAAGGCTCTAAAATAATTATCGTCTCCTCTGGGGCGATTGCGCTGGGAAGAGATGTCTTACAAAAGAAAAAACTTACTAACCTTCATGAAAAACAAGCCGCCGCCTCCATTGGTCAAATTCAATTATCTCAGAATTGGCAGAGCGCCTTTGCTAGATCTAAAATTCAAAGCTCTCAAATTTTAATTACTGCAGAAGACCTCAATGAAAGAAGAAAATATTTAAATATTCGAAACACAATCTATTCACTAATGGATCTCGACGTTATTCCAATTATTAATGAAAATGATACAACCTCCACAGAAGAAATTCGTTTTGGAGATAACGATAAACTTTCTGCAATGATTGCAAATGCTCTATCCGCTGAACTATTAATATTACTTTCTGATGTTAATGGGCTTTATACAAGTAACCCTAAAAAGTCTTCTGGAGCGAAGTTGCTGACTTCGGTCTCAGAGATTGATCTGAAAATTGAAAAGTATGTTGATCAAGATATAAGTGAATTTGGCTCTGGGGGAATGCTTGCCAAAGTTAATGCTGCAAAGCTTTGTATGCAGTCTGGATCAACGATGATTATCTCTAACGGATTAGTCGATAACCCTATAGATCAAATCCATCCCGAGAAATCAACTTGGTTTCATCCAGCAAAGAATATTCTCACTAGTCGCCAGCAATGGATTTGGAATAGACCTATTCAAAAAGCGATTATTCACATCGATGAAGGGGCCTCAAAGGCTTTAGGCAAAAATTCAAGTTTGCTGGCCATTGGGGTAAAAAATATTGAGGGAAGGTTTTATCGTGGTGATACAGTTTCAATTCACTACAATAAAAAAGAAGTGGCACGTGGAATAATTAATTATGATTTTAAGGAAATGGACCAAATTAAAGGGAAAAAATCCAATGAAATCAGTACTATCTTAGGTTTTGTGCGTGAAGATGAAATTATTCATAAAGATAACTTGGTGGCTTCTCGATGAGTGATTACTTTGATCAAATTCTTGACCAATCAAAAGAAGCTTCCTTTGATATTGCGAAATTAACTGCCAATGATCGTAGTAAGATTTTAATGAACATCTCTGAATTTTTAATTGCTCAAAAACAAGAAATCTTACAGGCCAACCAATTGGATGTGGATCGAGCCAAACAAAACAATCTATCCACTCCCATGGTCAACCGATTAATTCTAACAGATGCTAAAATTGATCAACTCGCTCAAGATGTAGAAAAAATTGCTCAAATGGCTGATCCTTTAAATCAAGAATTAGAAAAATGGTCGAACTCAAAGAATGGACTACAGTTTTCCAAAGTCTCCGTACCGATTGGTGTCATTGGAATTATTTATGAGTCTCGTCCTAATGTCACAATTGATGCGGCAAGCTTATGTCTTCGCTCGGGCAATGTTTCTATCTTACGTGGAGGCTCCGAGTGCATTGAGACCAATCGAAAATTATATAAATGTATTCAAGATGCCTTAAAAGATTTGCAGCTAAACCCCTATCTTGTTTGTTTTGTTGAGCAGACAGATCGTGCTTATGTCCAAGAATTACTTCAGGCCGAAGGGAAAGTTGATGTAATTATTCCACGTGGAGGAAAGTCTCTCATTCAAACGATCACTGACAACTCCCGAGTCCCTACGATTAAACATTTAGAGGGTATTTGCCATACAATTTGGGATGAGGGATATCCTAAAGAGCAAGCACAATCGATTGTTCATAATGCAAAACTTCGAAGACCTGAAATATGTGGTGCTACAGAAACATTACTCATTAATTCTAGTCATTCAGCTGATGATATCGCGTATGTCTTAAATGATCTTAAGTCGCAAGGCTGTGAGATAATTGGCTGCGAGAGGCTAGCTCAACTTTATTCCATTGATCGTCCAGCAGAAGAGGAAGACTGGTCGACGGAGTATCTTGATAAAAAAATATCTGTAAAAATTGTTGATAATATTAAAGAATCAGTCGATCACGTCAATCAATATGCTAGCGGTCATACTGAAAGCTGTTTGACAAACAATAACCAGTCCATTCAATACTTTTTTCAAAACTGCAAAAGTGCCATTCTCATGCATAATGCCTCCACTCAATTTGCTGACGGAGGAGAATTTGGCTTTGGAGCTGAGATAGGGATCTCAACAGATAAGCTTCATGTTCGTGGGCCTGTTGGAGCAAAGCATCTCACCACTTTTAAATATCAAGTAACAGGCGATCATACGATTAGACCCTAATGGAATTTAATCAAAAAGTTCTCGAATTAGAAAAACATCGAGCCTATTTAAATGAAATCTCTAAAGAAGACATCACCCATTTAATTAAATCTGTTATTTATCATTTAGAGCAGAAAAAAATTTTTCAAGAAGAAGAATTAAAAAAAATAAATTTATCTGTTCTCACTAACGAACCTTTTAATAATCTTTACTTTAAGTACAACAAAGAGCGTCTTCCTCTTGCTGGGTCTGTCTACTTACAAGAGAGTGATGATTTAACTTTTATTATTTCCCTTTGTCATCATTTTAAAATGAGAAACCCCCTTATTATCCGAGGTTCAAATTCTCAACAATCAGAAATACTTGAGATCTTTCTTCAAACATTAAGCGAAAATCAATTGAAGAGTGATTTCATCAACATAATTCAATGAAAAGGACTGTTGGTATTTATGGAGGGTTCTTTAATCCTTTTCATTTAGGGCACCTTCATGTCATTCAATCTTCCCTTGAGCACCTTCAACTCCAAAAACTAATTACCCTTCCAACTTTTCATAATCCTTTAAAAGAGAATATCAACTCCTTAAATCCATATGATCAAATTAAACATCTGAGATCAAAGATAGCCCTACCAAAGGTTAAAATTTCAGATTTTGAATTTCGCCATCAAACAAAATGTACAGCTGAGGTATTAAAGAAAATTCAGTCTCGATGCTCTTTGAACCAATTTTATTTAATTGTGGGATTAGACCAATTAGGTCAATTTCACCGTTGGTCGGAATATCAATGGATAATCCAAAATATTAGTATTTGCGTTATTAATAGACCGCGATATGATGAATATATTGAAAATACACCCATTCATAAGGAATTTCCCCACTTATTCATGTCTGATTTAACTAAATTTATCAACCATTCTACACCTTGTTTGCATATTCTTAACCTTCTAGGGGTAGATTTATCATCAAGTGAGTTACGAAATTCCTAATCAACACAAAGACCCTGCCGTTCAAGCTATAGTCGACAGTCTTGAGGACAATAAAGCTGAAAATGTCACCGTTATTCCTTTAAAAGGAAAAGCGGAATTTGCTGAGTTCATGGTTGTGGCTTCAGGTCGATCTAATAAGCATGTGGACTCCGTCTCGGAGAAAGTTTACCGAGATTTAAAATCTCAAAAACATTTTGTGCATAAACCTGAAGGGAAGCCTCTTTGCGACTGGACGGTTATTGATGCGGGACATGTTTTAGTACATATTTTTAGAAATGAAGTTAGAGAAGTTTACGATTTGGAAAAGCTTTGGTCTGAAGACTTTACCAATATCAACACGGCCTCTTAAATTTAAATCGATGTTTAAATATATTTTAATTTTTCTTTTTGCCTTTCATGCTCCTTCAAGTTTTGCTGATACTAAAGAAACGTATCGCCAGCTAAGTATTTTTAATGAAGTTTACAATAGAGTAAAAGATCAATATGTCGAAGAACTCACCGATAAAGAGTTAGTTGAAAAAGCATTAAATGGAATGCTTCAAGCTCTTGACCCTCATTCCAGTTATATGAATGAAGAAGTCTATAAAGAAATGCAAATGGATACTTCGGGCACCTTTGGTGGACTTGGAATTGAAATTACAACAGACAAAGGTTTCATTAAAATTATCTCTCCTATTGATGATACCCCTGCAGATAAAGCAGGTATTCAAGCAGGAGATTATATCACCCACTTAAATGGTGAGTCTGTCGTTGATATGAACTTAAAAGAAGCTATTGATATTATGCGAGGTGAAGTAGGGACCCCTATTACCATCACCATCATTCGAGGTGCTGAAGAACCTTTCGATGTAGAGCTTGTAAGAGACACTATTAAAATGGCATCGGTAAAGCACCGTATTTTAAATGATGTGGGCGTTCTTCGAGTCAGTACATTTAATGAGCAAACAACTTCAGGCTTAAAAGACAGTATTAAAGAGTTAGAGGAAAGTGAAAATCCTCCGATCGGTTATGTGCTTGATCTTCGAAATAATCCAGGAGGTTTATTAACAGAGTCTGTATCAGTTTCTGATCTTTTCTTAGAACAGGGTGAGATCGTGTCTGTTCGAGGAAGAGAAAAAAATGACGTCCAAGTGTTTTCCGCGAAAAAAGGTGATTTAATTAACGAAAAACCTTTAGTAATACTGATTAATGAAGGTTCTGCATCCGCATCTGAAATTGTGGCAGGCGCACTCCAAGATCACGATCGAGCTGTAATCATGGGAATGAAATCCTTTGGTAAAGGTTCTGTTCAAACAATTGTGCCAATTGATAGTGGGGCAATACGATTAACTATAGCGAAATACTACACCCCAAGCGGAGACTCTATTCAAGCTGTGGGTATTGAACCAGACGTGGTGGTTCCACGAGCAGAATTAAATATCATTGATAACTATTTCACCTTCCGAGAGTCTGACTATAAAGAAGCGTTAGATAACGAGACCACTGATGGAAATGAAGAAGAGGCTACATCGACGGATATTTTAGAACAAGACTATCAGCTCTCTCGTGCCGTAGATGCTGTAAAGACTATCGCTGTTCTTAATTAATGAAATCTAATCCCAAAGACTATCGCCCTAATGTGGGAATGATGATCATCAATCAAAAAAAAGAAATTTTTGTTGGAAAAAGAATAGACCATCCCTCTAATTTTTGGCAAATGCCTCAAGGAGGGATTGACGCTCAAGAAATTCCTTCTATCGCATCCTTAAGAGAAATGGAAGAAGAGGTCGGAATTAAAAAAGATAAGGTCGACCTTCTTACCGAAAGCAAAGACTGGTATTACTATTCTATTCCTTCGGATCTTGCGAAAACTTTATGGAAGGGGAAATACAAAGGCCAGCGTCAAAAGTGGTTTTTATATAAATTTAAGGGAATAGAGAAGGATATCAATATTCATACCAAGCATCCGGAGTTCTCAGATTATAAATGGGTTACTAAAGATTTTTTAGTACCCAATATTGTTTCTTTTAAAAAGAAAATTTATGAAAAACTTTTGTTAGAATTTAAAGACTATTTATAAGAGGGGGAATTAATGACTTGCTCAAAGGTGCCTTGAGCTGCTTCATTACCATCTAATTCTTGATAGGTTTTAGTCTGTTGATAGTTCGAATTATTAATTTCACCTAAAGACTCAATTTGATCGACAAGAACCTCACATGTTTTATCTTTCAACATGACCAAACCACCAGAAACAAAAAAGCTTTCCTGTAGCTGATTATTGGCCATTATCGCCATTTGTCCAGGTCGTAACGAGCTGATAAAGGGCGAGTGATTTTCCATTGCTGCAAAATCACCCTCCGCTCCTGGCAAAACTGCCATTTCAACTTCTTTTTCAAAAATAACTTTTTGAGGAGAGACGACCTTTAGATTAATCATTCTTACTTAGTCGCTTCCTCTGCCATTTTCTTTGCTTTTTCTAAAGCCTCTTCCATAGTTCCGACCATGTAAAAGGCAGCTTCAGGGATGTGATCGTAATCGCCCTTCACTAAGCCTTCAAAGCCTTTGATTGTATCTTCTAATGATACAAACTTACCTGGAGAACCTGTAAAGACTTCAGCAACGTGGAATGGCTGACTTAAGAAACGTTGAATTTTTCTTGCACGTGATACAACTAATTTATCTTCTTCAGATAATTCATCCATACCCAAGATCGCAATGATATCCTGAAGGCTCTTATAAGTCTGAAGAGTCTTTTGAACATCACGAGCAACTTGGTAGTGCTTTTCGCCTAGGGTTCTCGGTTCCAAAATTCTAGAAGTAGAGTCTAGTGGATCCACTGCAGGATAAATTCCAAGCTCAGCAATCGAACGGTTCAACACGGTTGTCGCATCTAAGTGAGAAAATGATGTCGCTGGTGCAGGATCTGTTAAGTCATCTGCTGGAACATAAATCGCTTGAACGGATGTAATCGAACCTTTATTGGTTGTTGTAATTCTTTCTTGAAGGGCGCCCATGTCGGTTGCTAGTGTTGGTTGATATCCCACTGCTGATGGAATACGCCCAAGAAGAGCTGACACCTCAGAACCGGCTTGAGTAAAACGGAAGATATTATCTACGAAGAACAACACGTCTTGATTTTCTTCATCACGGAAATATTCTGCCTGAGTTAGACCAGAAAGAGCAACACGCGCTCTTGCTCCTGGAGGCTCGTTCATCTGACCATAGACGAGGGACACTTTAGATGATCCTCCATCTAAGTTGATAACACCAGACTCGATCATTTCATGATAAAGGTCATTACCTTCACGAGTACGCTCTCCCACACCTGCAAATACTGAGTATCCACCGTGAGCTTTTGCAACATTGTTAATTAATTCCATGATGAGCACGGTTTTTCCCACACCGGCACCACCAAAAAGACCAATTTTACCACCTTTTGCGTATGGAGCGAGCAAATCGATAACTTTGATACCAGTTACCAGTACCTCAGTTTCAGTGGATTGGTCAACAAACTCAGGAGCAGATCTGTGTATAGGAAGAGTTTTGTTTGACTCAATAGGTCCACGTTCATCAATTGGTTCCCCGATGACGTTCATAATTCGTCCAAGAGTTTCAGGTCCAACAGGAACGTTAATAGGATCTCCATCATCTTGAACTTCTTGGCCACGCTGGAGGCCTTCGGTAGCATCCATCGCAATGGTTCGAACGGTATTCTCACCTAAGTGTTGGGCTACTTCTAAAATTAATTTTTGTTCTCCTACCTTAGTAGATAGGGCATTCATAATAGGGGGTAATTCTCCTTCAAAGGCGACGTCGACCACAGCCCCTAATACCTGGGTGACTTTTCCTGCCTTGTTACTTGCCATTTGTTGCTCCTTTCCTAAACAGCTTCTGCTCCCGAAATAATTTCGATAAGTTCTTTTGTAATAAATGCCTGTCTTGTTCGATTATAAGTTAATGTTAACCGATCAATCATATCACCAGCATTTCTTGTCGCGTTATCCATAGAAGTCATTCTAGCAGCATGCTCAGACGCCGAACTTTCCAAAATACTTCTGTAAATTTGTGTAAGAAAATTTCGAGGCAACAAGTACTCGAGTAATTCATTTTTATCTGGTTCAAATTCAAAAACCGCATTACTTGTCTCAACTAGCTCTTCAGATTGTTCGTCATCACTAACCATCGGAATAAGCGACTGATAAGAAGGTTCTTGAGCAATAGCAGATACAAATTTGTTAAAGAGTATGGATACTTCATCCACTTCTTTTGAGTCGAATAGCTCTACAATCTTACTCTTAATTTCTTCTGCTACTTGGATCTGACGATCGTTCGATGTTAAATCCTCATAGTTAGCAATTACATCTATCTCGGAACGGCGATAAAAGCTTGCTGCTTTCTTGCCTACTGTTAAAAGCTTCACAGTTTTGCCTTTGGCTTGTTGTTCTGCAATCCAAATTTTTGCCTTACGGAAAAGATTCGAGTTAAATCCTCCACATAATCCTCTGTCAGAAGAGTTCACAATTAATAAAGATATTTGAGGATTTTCACGCCCTGCTAAAATCTCTGGTAAATCAGAACTATTAGAGTTTTTACCCGCTAAAGAAGAAAGAATAAAAGCTAGACTATCCGCGTAGACTCGAGAAGACTCAGCGAGTTCTTGGGCTCGACGGAGCTTACTAGCAGCTACCATTTTCATCGCCGATGTAATTTTTCTCGTCGACTTAACGCTAGCAATTCTATTCTTTAATTCTTTTAGATTTGGCATTAACTAAAGTTAGCAGTGAATTTATCTAGATACGCTTCGATCTTCTGGTCACTCTCATCACTGAAATTACCAGTGTTATTAATTTCGTCAAAAATAGCACTATGCTCTGATCGAAGACCGTCCAAGAATTTTACTTGGAAGTCTGAAATCTTCGATGTGTCAATCTTATCTAAGAAACCTCTTACACCTGCATAAATACTTAACACCTGATCAGCAACTGACATTGGAACATACTGATCTTGTTTTAATAGTTCCGTTAGTCTTTCACCACGAGCTAGCAACTGTTTCGTTGAAGCATCTAGATCAGATGCAAACTGAGAGAATGCTGCCATCTCACGATACTGAGCAAGTTCCAATTTAATTTTACCTGCAACTTTTTTCATCGCTTTAGTTTGAGCAGCTGAACCCACACGACTAACTGATAGCCCCACGTTAATCGCTGGACGAATTCCTGAGAAGAATAATTCTGTTTCTAAGAATATCTGACCATCCGTAATAGAGATCACGTTTGTTGGAATAAAAGCGGACACGTCACCGGCTTGAGTTTCAATCACAGGAAGTGCGGTTAAGCTACCTCCACCATTTGCATTACTCATTTTCGCTGCACGCTCTAAAAGACGAGAGTGAAGATAAAAAACATCACCAGGGAAAGCTTCACGTCCAGGTGGCCTTCTAAGAAGAAGGGACATCTGACGATACGCAACTGCTTGCTTAGATAAATCATCATAAACAATAAGTCCGTGCATTCCATTATCACGGAAGAACTCACCCATTGAGCAACCTGCATATGGAGCAAGGAACTGAAGGGGGGCTGGATCAGAAGCAGAAGCAGAAACCACGATGGTGTACTCCATCGCTCCATTTTCTTCTAGGGTTTTCACCACTTGGGCAACAGTTGATCTTTTCTGACCAATCGCAACATAAATACAATAAAGCTTTTTTGACTCGTCATCAGACTGATTGATTGCTTTTTGGTTGATAATAGTATCAATTGCAACAGCGGTTTTACCTGTCTGCCTGTCACCAATAATCAATTCACGCTGTCCACGGCCAACAGGAACTAGTGCGTCGAGTGCCTTTAAACCTGTCTGCATCGGCTCACTCACACTTTGTCTTGGAATAATTCCTGGTGCTTTTACCTCAATACGACGTGACTCACTGCTTTGGATAGGTCCTTTACCATCAATAGGATTACCAAGCGCATCGACTACTCTTCCTAATAGACCTTTACCAACTGGAACTTCTACAATCTTCTGTGTTCTTTTAACTGTATCGCCTTCTTTAATACCTCTATCATCACCAAAAATAACAATACCTACATTGTCTTCTTCTAAGTTTAGGGCCATTCCTTGAATGCCCCCTGCGAATTCTACCATTTCACCAGCTTGAACGTTGTCTAAGCCGTATACTTGTGCAACTCCATCACCAACCTTTAAAACAGTTCCTACTTCGGAAATGTCAGCTTGGCTTTCAAAGTTATTAATCTGATCTCTGATGATAGAAGAGATCTCCGATGCTTTTATTGACATTAAATGTCTCCTTTCACATTATTGGTAAATTTGGATACTTGGTTAGCAATGCTTAAATCGATCATCTTTGAACCGATGACAACTGTCATTCCCCCAAGTAAAGATTTATTTATATTAAATTCTAAATTTAATTTTGAACCATACTGCTGATTGAGCAATTCTTGAATATTTTTTTTTGTAGACTCATCGATTTCGTGAGCTGTAGTAACTTTAGCCTTTTGATATCCTCTTTTTTCAAAGAGAACATCTTGAAACTCTTTTAAGACACTAGCAAAAAGGTTTAGTCGTTTATTTTTTTTGAGCGTATTGATCAGTCCTCCTAATATTTTTTGAGAAGACAGCCCCTCGACGATTTTCATCAAAATATTGGCCTTTAAATCATTTTTAGTAAGAGGCGATTTTAATAAAATGTCCAGTTCTAGGCTTTCATGAATAACATTCGTTAGGGATTGTGCGTCACCAAGTAAGGTATCTAATTCCTCATTTTGGACCGTATCAAAAAGAGCTACGGCATATCTTTTGGATGCTATTTTATTGCTCATATTATTAATTAATCCGGTTTTTTTATCACATCATGCGAGTGAATGAGAACATACAAATGACGCATCAAGCAATTGATAGGGGATCAATATCAATATGCAAAAAACGTTTATTTTTCGGGCTTAATTTAGATAATAACTTTGAAATTTTGCTACTTAATTGAGTATAAGACGTCTCTTTAAAGTAAAAATTCTCTTGGTAGTGGTTTTTTTTATATGGAATCAAAGAAGGTGTAGGTCCAAGAACTCCCAGTTGTAGCTTTTTAGAGGTTTCTATGACCTGTAAACAGATAGATCGTAACTCGGGGTAGTTAGGGTGAATAAATTGTAATTGGGCTATTTTAGCGTAGGGAGGAAGATGGCTTTGTTTTCTTCGAGATAATTCATTTTTAATAAAATTATCTCTATTTTGATCTTTGATACTTTGGAAAATTGGATGATGAGGACTATAAGTTTGTATGAGCACCTTACCTCTCTCGCCCTCTCTACCAGATCGACCAGCGACCTGCTGAAGTAATTGATAAGTTTTCTCCATTGCTCGGAAATCAGGACTAAATAAACTCGAGTCACCATCGATAATATTGACTAACTTCAGATTGGGAAAATGAAATGACTTACCTATAATTTGTGATCCAATGAGCAAATTAGTTTCTTGATCGAAAATTTTTTTCATTATGAGTTTTTTATTTTTTTTAGAGCTGAATGTATCGCTAGAGAAAACCTGGCTTTGAAATCCTGGAAACAATCGCATCACTTCTTCTTGAAGACGCTCAAGTCCAATGCCTAATGAAACAAATTTATCAGCAGAGCACATTTTACAAATTTGTTGAGGATCATAAAGACTCGAACAGTGATGACAAATTAGTCGGTCAATTTTTTTATGATAAACTAAATTCACAGCACAGTGTTGACATTGTATGGCTGTGTGACAACTCAAACAAATTCTTGTGGGAGAATAACCTCGACGATTTAAAAAAAATAAAACTTGCCCTTTGCTTTTAAGAACTGAAGTCGTCTCATCATAAATTTCTTTAGAAATCCAACTTTTAGAACTTGGCCTATGGACATTCATATCAATAATTGAAATTTGAGGTAATGCCGTTTGATGAAACTGCTGAGTTAAATGATGAGAGGTAATTTTTTGATTTTCAGAATTATACAAACTCTCAAGTGAGGGAGATGCGCTTACCAAGGTGCAGATACTCTGAGAGCATTTGGCTTTATAAATCGCCATATCTCGTGCATTATATCGAGGTCCCTCTTCTTGTTTATAAGAAGAGTCATGTTCTTCATCGCAAATCAACATTTGTAAGTTTTCAAAAGGTAAAAGGACAGCGGATCGGGCACCGACGACTACACAAGGCTCCCCTTTTAATAAAGATTGTAAAATTCTACTCTTTTGGGATCGAGTTTGTTTGGAATGCCATACAAAAGGCTCACATCCAAAATAACTTTTAAATCGTTTTGTCCATTCTTCAGTGAGGGCTATTTCGGGTAACAAGACTAGAGATTGACCTCCTTGAACTAAGGTTTCTTCAATCAATTTTAGATATAATTCTGTTTTTCCAGAACCCGTTACCCCATCAATCAAATGAGTTTTAAAACCTTGTTTTTTATGCTGCCATATATCATCAAATATTTTTTGCTGTTCTTGATTTAATTTGATTTCTTTTTGCATTTGATGAAAAAGGAAGTTTTTTGAAGTCGAAGATATTTCTTTTGAGCTAAGAAGCTCTTTGAATTGTTTAGGTTTTAATTCGAAGGTGTTTGTTAAATCTTTTTGAGATGAAAAAGTTTTTCCTCTGTAACTCAAAAAACTTTTTAGTTGCGTATCTGGATATTGTTGAATAGCCATTTTAAAAACCATCCCTAAATCGATAAAGTAGTGTTTCGAGAGATATTGATAAAAATTTAAATTTTCTTGATTAATTAAGTAAGCATACGTCTCGTGAATTTTTAGAATTTTATTTACATCAAAAGTGATATCCTCAAGTTTAGTCTCAGATAAAACAACCCCCGCGGCAGATTTTTTTCTCAAGGGAATTTGAACAATCGACCCAAGAGAAATTTGTTGATCTGATTGATAAGTTAAACCTTCATTAATCTGGCTTAGGGGGATAACTTCATAATAATAAGGCATTTTTTATATTCGATTCTTACTTATAATATAATGAAATGAATTTTACAGAACTCCTAGAACATTCAAATGTTGATAAGTCTGTGATCAATGATTTTGAAAGTTGGTTATTTCACCTCAAAGACATCAAAGGCTACTCTGAGAATACCTATCAATCGTACTGTTATGATATTTGTGATTTTTTAATCTTCTATCAATTCTATCATCAAGAACCTTTATCTCACGGAATTTTGCAAAACTTGAACCTTCAAACATTTCGAGCCTGGGTGGCTGATATGGCTACAGCCCGAGAATACAATAATGTCTACAAAAAACCCCTCTCCGCAAGATCCCGACGTAGATCGATTAGCTCTTTAAAAAGTTTTTTAAAATTTTCCTCTTCTAAAATTGAAGGTTACAAATTTGGTTATAGTGAAATACAGCTTTTAAAAAATCCTAAAATTCCAAAATCTCTACCCAAACCCATTACAGAGGAGCAAATTGATCAACTCATGGAAGAACTGGTCAAAATATCCAAAAAAAGCTGGGTGCAAAAAAGAAATCTAGCCCTTCTCTATTTGCTATATGGTTGTGGTTTACGAATTGCAGAAGCTCTTTCTATCACAAAAAATCATTTAACTGAAAAGGGCTCCATTACAGTAATGGGCAAAGGTAATAAAGAAAGAATGATTCCTATGCTAAATATTGTTTATCATTCAGTCGAAAATTATTTACAAGAGATACCTTACGACTTGGAACCTAATGAACCTATCTTTGTTGGAGACCGAGGCGCACCCTTGAAGGCATCGGCATTTCAAAGAGACTTAAAACAGGCTAGAATTAATTTAGGGCTTCCTAATACAACAACCCCTCACGCACTTCGACATAGTTTTGCAACTCACCTACTTAAAAATGGTGGTGACTTACGAGTAATTCAAGAGCTTTTAGGACACGGTTCTTTATCGACAACTCAAATATATACAGAAGTCGATGATGTTAGTTTAGAGAAAACTTATCGAAAAAAAAATCCTAGTAAGTAATTTACTCATTTCCTTTAACAATAAAATGAGGATTTAAAATATTATCTTTTTGATAAATCAGCCTATCACCATTGATATCTAGCACTGATCCTCCTGCACCTTCAACGACTGCTTGAGCAGCGGCAGTATCCCATTCTGAGGTAGGAGCAAAACGAGGATAAACATCAGCCCTTCCCTCTGCGACCATACAGAGTTTTATAGAACTGCCTGACCGTAATAATTCATATTTAGGAAATTGAGACATATACTTTTTTGTCTCTTCATTTAAATGACTTCGACTAGCAACTATTCGGATAGGATCAGAAATTGGAGAAGTTTGTATCTGTTCTAAAATTGAGTCTTTTATTTTATAAGAATTTTTGTTAATGCCTCCAACGTATAGAGATTTCATGGTGGGTGAATATACATAGCCCTCAATGGGATATCGATTTTCAATTAAAGCAATATTGATAGTAAATTCACCATTCTTTTTAATAAATTCCTTCGTCCCATCCAGAGGATCAACTAACCAATATTTTGATGCTTTTGTATAAATATCATCAGACTCCTCAGATATTGTTGGGTAGGTAGAAGATAAAAGACACTCGCTAATAATCTGATTGGAAGCTAAATCGGCTTTAGTTAATGGGCTATTATCATCTTTAATTTGCACATCGACATTAAAATCACCATAAATTTCCATAATTTTTTGACCACAATGCTCTAAACAAGGGATGATTTGATCAACTAATTCAAAATGTCGTAATTTGTTAAATATTTCCATTTTCAATTATATTAATGATTTTTTTATATACATTTGAATAAATTTTAGTAAATTTGCGAAAATACGTCATAAAGTTTTATTACTATGAATCCTACTTTATTTTATAACAATAACCCATCATTAAAACATCCTGCTTGGGATACAGATAGTCATTTTAAATATTTATCTCAAAAAAAAATTTTTAAAACAAAACGCTCATATGAAAGATGGGTAGAAAAAGAAAGCTTCCTTCCTGATAATATCGATCTTAAAAATTTTAATAAAACTATGAATGAAAAAATTAATCCCTTAATTCAAAATTATTTTATTCAAGAGTATGAAAGACAAAGAAAATTAATTTTATTTATTCAATTCTTTGAAATTAAAAATAATAAATTTATTTTTGCTAATGACCGCCGAAAAGGAAGACTTTGGGTAAAAGTGAAGACCAATCAAATGAAGGATATATATGAAGGAATAAAATACTTATCGAAACTTCGAAAAAAAAATATTGTACTTTTTCCCAATCAAGAATTACTTAAAAAATTTCAAGACTTTAAATTTCCTTCACCTAAAAATAAATATCAATTAGAATTTCCTAATCATATTTTTCAAACCACAGAAGTTGACCCTACAAAAACTACATTCACTAAAAGTTTTAGTCTGAAACAAAATAGTTATCTCTCAGATTTAGAAGCAGAAAGTATTCATATAATAAGAGAAGTTGTAAGTGAAACCAAAAACCCAGTGATGTTGTATTCAGTTGGTAAAGATAGCTCAGTGATGCTTCATTTATCTCAGAAAGCTTTTTACCCTAGCCCTCCTCCATTTCCATTAATACATGTAGATACAAGATGGAAATTCAGAGAAATGTATTTGTTTCGAAATTGGGTGGCTAAAAAATCTAATATGAAACTAATAACTCATATTAACCCCGAAGGAGTTAAATCAAATATTAATCCTTTTGATCATGGATCGTCTGTTCATACTGATATCATGAAGACACAAGGCCTCAAACAAGCTTTAAATCAGTATCAATTTGATGCTGCTTTTGGTGGTGCTCGTCGAGATGAGGAAAAATCTCGAGCCAAAGAGAGAATTTTTTCCTTTCGAACTGCTTCTCATCAATGGGATCCCAAAAATCAGCGACCAGAACTTTGGAATTTATATAACGCAAAAGTCAATAAATCTGAGAGTATTCGAGTATTTCCCTTATCCAATTGGACTGAATTAGATATTTGGCAATATATCTATCAAGAACAAATCCCCATTGTTCCGCTTTATTTTGCCAAAACAAGGCCAGTAATAAATAGAGACGGGATGCTCATTATGGTGGATGACGATCGACTAAACTTACAGCCCCATGAAAAAATTGAATTAAAAAAAATACGTTTTCGAACATTGGGTTGTTATCCCTTAACTGGTGCGATTGAGTCTGAAGCAGATAGCTTAGAGAGTATTGTCTTAGAATTACTTCAATCTAAAACCTCTGAGCGTCAAGGAAGAGCAATTGATGCAGATTCTAGTAATTCGATGGAAAAGAAAAAACTAGAGGGTTATTTTTAATGAAAAATTCAAGTGTCATTAATCAATATCTCAAAGAACAAGCATCACTTGATCTTCTTCGTTTTATAACTTGTGGATCTGTGGATGATGGAAAGAGTACTCTTATTGGAAGAATGCTTTATGAGTCTCAAATGATTTTTGATGATCAAGTCACTTCTTTAAAAAAAGACTCACAAAAACATGGCACTCAAGGTGAAGAGATTGACTTCGCTTTACTTGTAGATGGTTTATCAGCAGAACGAGAACAAGGAATTACTATTGATGTTGCCTATCGTTTTTTTTCTAGTAGTAAAAGAAAGTTTATTGTGGCAGATACCCCTGGTCATGAGCAATACACCCGTAATATGGCCACTGGTGCCTCCACAGCTGACTTGGCAATCTTATTGGTGGATGCTCGAAACGGTGTAATGACCCAAACCAAACGTCATTCTTTTATTGTATCTCTTCTAGGAATTAAAAAAGTAATCTTAGCTATTAATAAAATGGATTTGGTTGATTTTGATCAAAAAACCTATCAACAAATTGATCGAAATTATCGAAGCTTTGCAGAAAATTTAAATTTTGAAAATATTCAAAGTATTCCTATCTCTGCACTCAAAGGTGATAACGTTTATGAAAAGTCCAAAATGATGAAGTGGTACTCTGAAAAGACTCTCTTTAGTTACTTAGAAACTGTTAAAGTAACTGCATCAAAGTCTTCTAAATTTATTTTACCTGTTCAAAAAGTAAACCGACCTAATTTAGATTTTCGTGGATACTCAGGGACCATTGTCTCTGGAAATATCAAGGTTGGAGAAGAAATTCGAACAGTTCCTTCCAATCAGAAAGCTAAAGTAAAAGATATATTTATTGGCGATAAATCAATAAAATCATCCTCCAATAGACATAGCATTACCCTAACTTTAAATAAAGAAATCGATATTTCGCGTGGAGATATTATTTGTAAAAAAGACTCGATTGTTGAGAGCGCTGATCAATTTAATATCAATATGATTTGGATGTCTGAGGAAAATTGTTTTTCTGGAAGATCTTACATTGCCAAAATTCATAATAACTCCAGCAGTATCAAAATATTAGACATCAAAAAAATCTATAACGTCAATACCTTGGAGCACTCCCCCGGTAAACAATTAGACTTAAATGATGTTGCGGAAGTAACTGTTTCCCTAAATAAAAATGTTCCTTTCATGTCTTATCAAGAAAATAAAAATATGGGTTCAATGATTATTATTGATCCAATCAGCAATCAAACTATAGGCGTTGGGATGATCAATTTTGCATTACGACGTGCACAAAATATTCACTTACAATCACTGAGCATTACAAAAGAATTAAGAGAAAAAATGAATGGGCATAAAGGGCAAGTACTTTGGCTCACTGGACTGTCGGGTTCTGGCAAATCTACAATTGCAGATGCTTTAGAGAAACAACTGTATGCCGAAGGAAAAAAAACATATGTACTTGATGGTGATAATATCCGTCATGGTCTTAACAAGGACCTTGGTTTTACAGATAAAGATCGAGTTGAAAATATTCGACGTGTAGCTGAGGTAGCAAAATTAATGTGTGATGCGGGTTTAATTGTTATCACTGCTTTTATTTCACCTTTTCGCATAGAAAGAGAAATGGCACGCTCATTATTTCAATCTGAAGAATTTAAAGAAATATTTATCTCAACTCCTTTAAAAATTGCAGAGCAACGAGACCCTAAAGGTTTGTATAAAAAAGCTCGAAATGGAGAAATTCCAAACTTTACTGGTATCAATAGCCCCTATGAAAAACCTTTAAATCCAGAATTAACTATCGATACTTCAAAAACTTCCCTAACTCAAAGCTTAAAGAAAATTTTGGGAATAATTACTTAAGTTTAATCTCTACAAGCTCGAATTTTTGCATATCGAAAGCGATATCCTCAAAGATTGTATCTTGATAATTTTTTTTTGGATTAAGAGAAAATCCATAGGGTTCTAAAGGTTCTCCCTTAAAGTCTAAAGTAAATTCACCATTCCCATCTGTATCTTGGAAGACAAATAAACCGACAACAATATGAGGAAACGCTTTTAGGCTGATATTAAGAAAGCTATTTACGTCAATTTCTTGCACCATGAATAATGGTGCTGATTTATCATCAAAATAGAATTTTCGATCATATCCCCATACATAGATAGGACTTGTAGCATTATCAAAGCCTGTAACTTTAACCTCTAAGTGACTACTATATGAGGTTTTTATAACAAAAAAGTATTGAAAAATAATAAAAATTATAAGTTTTAGAGATAATGCGGTAAAACTGTGCATAACTTGTACGAGATTATTACTTTTTTCTCAAATATGAACTGAAAGTTTTAAATTGTGAATGATTATTTCAAAATTTTATAAATTATCGCTATAAATCTAAATTCTAGATCAAAAAGTCAAATTGTATTTTTACATATCCAAAATAAGATATAGAAAATCTATACATTACTGTGGATAACTCTGTGAAAAAGTCTAAAAGTAAGTTTCAAAATATGAAAAAAGGCTATCTTATTGTTAGAATAATCATTAAAAATGCTGAATTATTTCAGCAATATCCCCCTTTATCCACTAAAGCAGTAGAAAAATTTGGTGGAAAGTACTTAATTCGCGGAGGAACGTTTGATGTTGTCGAGGGTGAGTGGCCTGCTGAGAGAACAACGGTTGTGGAATTTGAAAGTTTCGAAAAAGCTAAAGAATTTTATAACTCTCTTGAGTATAACGAGGCAAAAAATGTCAGACAAAAGAGTGCTGAAACAGATTTCATTTTGATTGAAGGCTACTGACTTTTCTTAAAAAAATTATCTGCTAGTTTTAATTTTACTTTTTTCTTCTTTAAAAGTGATTCAAGCATCTCAATTTCTTGTTGATGACCCTTGATCATTTTCTCAATTTCTTCAACACTGAGATCATCTAAATCAATAGGCTTTTCTTTTTTTGGTTCTTCTTCATCAAACATTTGTTCGATATCCTTTCTTTGTCCACAAAATAGGAAAAAAACTTTCCTCTAATTCATTTGAATTTAATTTTTTATATTTTTTATAAATTTTAGCAGTTCCTCCAACATTGGTTGGATGAAATTCTGCATCTGAAGGTACACAGTGAGCAACTACTGCTCTTCGATTGTCTTGACTGTTGTTAATTCCAGATCCATGCCAAGTATATCCATGATGAAAAGCGACCCCGCCTGCGGGAACCTCTACATATTGTATCTCTATAGTCTTATCATTTTTTTTTGCAAAATTTGTTAATTCTTTTTTGTAATCATCGGGTGAATGAAATTGTCCTCGGGGAGGAGTTAACCCCCATAAGTGAGAACCTTTAACATATTCTAATGTGCCTTTCTTTTGAGATACGTCATCTAATGGAATCCAACAAGTCATCATTGTTTGTGGAGATATCCAATCATCATAAGCAGCATCTTGATGGTATGCTAAAGTATTTCCCCCTGGAGGTTTCCACAAAACATTATCTTGAAGTAATCTTGAGCCATTCCAATTCATGAGTTCAGCGCAAGCTTTTCCTAAAACTTCATGACATACTAGGTCTTTGATTGAATTATCGGATTTCCATGCATTACAAATTTGACGTGTAACATTTTTTGGATCTCGTCCTTGTCTCCAATTCCACTCATCTGGCTCAATTCCTGTTTCAAACTCACCAGAGAAAAGTTTAGGAAATTTTTCATTTAAATTTGGAATAAATTGGTTATCTAGAAAGTTTTCTAAAATCAAGAAGCCATCCTCTTGAAAATCTTTCTTGAAATCTTCTGTCAGATCAATTGTAATCATGAAACCTCAGATCTCCCTAATCTTTGCTTTTTTTATATTGATTTTCAATGAGCTTTACGGCTTGATATAAATCATCTTTAGTAACGCCTGTGGCCCATTGAAGACGATCATACTCATAAAGATCATTCTCTACAAAATAAGGAGAGGCTAATTTTCTAATCATTTGATCAAGAAAAATTAAATCTCTTTTTTTCATAAAAAAATTTTATTCTAATAATTCAACTAAATAAATTGACATTTTGGAGCAGATTTTTGATAATCATGCATGTCAAAAAAAATTATTATTTTAATTATTTCTTCATTTTTATTTACTGGATGCGCAACCGTAAGTGAAAAGGCTAACAGTGCATATGATTTTGTAGCTGGTGGTGTTTCAAAAGGTTATAACTCCGTTAAAAATGCAGTTACTGGTGGCGATAAAGAATAAGCATAGTTAGCGAAAATTCCAAATATCCACAAAATGGAAATGGGGTAAGGTTCATTATAGGCATTAACCTTTTTCTAATAGTCTTAGTATTAGGAATAATTGGCTTTAATTATTTTTTTATTTAACATTGAAATTCTTATCACTTCAACACATCGCAATAGAAGATCCAGGAACATTTAAAGATTTCCTTTTAGATGATGGTCATTCCCTAACTACAATTCAACTTGATGAAGGCGATAATATTCCTTCCAATTTAGATGAATTTGATGCCATGCTTTGCATGGGAGGTCCAATGGATACGCATATGGAAAAAGAATATCCTTGGTTAGTGCCTGAAAAAAAAGCAATAGGAGAATATATTTTAAATTTAGAAAAACCTTTTTTGGGATTTTGCTTGGGTTGTCAATTATTAGGTGAGGTGCTTGGAGGGCAAGTAGTAAAATCAAATCCTTCAGAAATTGGGGTGTTAGATATTCATTCTCAAGAAGATATCAAGATAGATCCTGTTTTTAATTTTTTACCTCAATCTTTTAAAGCTTTACAATGGCATTCCTATGAAGTTGCTGCATTAGAAAATAATAAGGATGTCTCTGTTTTAGGGTCATCGCCCACAACTAAATATCAAATTTTTGGATACAAAAAATTCGCCTATGGAATTCAATTTCATTTTGAAATACGTAACACTACTGTTGATGATTGGGCAGCAGTTCCAGAATATAAAAATGCTTTAGAACAGTCTCTTGGGTCTGAGGCGCTTCCAGAAATGAAAAATGCTGTAAATGCTGAGATTTCCACAATGCAAGATCAATGCAAAATGCTTTATCAAAATTTTCTTAAAGTTCTTAGTGGCTGATTAAAAATATCAATAACAAGGGTATTAGAGAAGAGCTTACATATCTCATTTCATACCTATTATATAAAAAGAATAATCCCAGAATGCTGACGATTATCGAACCAAAAGATAATGTCCATGAAGTACCTTCATATAATTGAAAAAAACCTCTTAAAAGAAACAAAGTGAAAATTAAATATAAGATATTTTTCATTTCATAATAGGAATATCCATATGAGTTTATTATTTACAAAAAGAGTATATAAATCAAGTTAATGGTTCTGTGGTGAAACGGATATCACACTTGACTACGGATCAAGAATTCAGGGTTCGAATCCTTGCAGAACCGCCATTCTAAAGTTCTAGATTATCAATTAACCGAACTCCGCTTTTATAAATTGCGTAGAACAATCTAGAGTCAGCTAATTTTCCCTCTAAACTTAAATTAGATGCATTTCTAAATTCAAAATAATCAAATTTTTCATAAGATTTTATAAATTCTTCAGCTTTTTTATTAGCTTCGATTAAATCTATTTTTTTATCTAAATGAGAAATAAATTGGATAACCTCTTTTTGAAATGAGATAAAATCTGCCATCTGCGTCTTGCTGAACTTTCTATTTCTAGATGATAAGGCGATCCCTTCATTGGATCGAACTGTAGGAACAGGAACCAATTTTAAATTTGGAAAATTTTCGTTAATTAAATTTTCAACAATTTTTAATTGCTGAAAATCTTTTTCTCCAAAGTAAACTTTGTCACTTTCAATAATGCTAAATAATCGATTGAGAACAGTAACAACCCCATCAAAATGACCAGGTCGATATTGATCACATAGAATATTTTGAAAATAAGAATTTTGAATAGATTTATATTCTTTGGGATAAATTTCTTGTGTGCTTGGCTCAAAAATTATATCAACCTTGTTGTTCTCACAAAAGTTATAATCATCTCCTTTGTTTCTTGGATACGCTTCAAAATCTTGGTTATCATTAAATTGCTTTTCATTAATAAAAATAGATATGATGGTTTTTTGATTATCATTATTAGATTTTTCTATAAGAGATCCATGGCCCTCATGAAGAGCTCCCATTGTAGGAATGTATCCTATAGAGTGCCCTTTATCCTTATAGGCATTTAGATAAGTTTGAAGGTTGTAAATATCTTTGATTATCAACATATTGGTATTTTATTTATTGACTTCATATCAATAATTGTTAAATGTATGAACACTTTTTTAAAGGCTAATAATAATGAAAAGAACATATCAACCAAGTCAACTTGTTAGAAAAAGAAGACATGGATTCCGCTCTAGAATGGCTACTGTTGGTGGTCGCAAAGTTATTAATGCCAGAAGAGCTAAAGGTCGATCAAGACTATCTGCTTAATTTTTGAGACTTCCCACCCTAAAAAAATCCTCTGAATTCTCTCAAATTCGAAATAAAGGAACTTTCTATAAAAGCCCAAACTTTAACGGTTTTCTCTTAAAAGACCCCTCTACTAAAAAATTTTTCTTAGGAATTGTAGCCAGTAAAAGATTAGGTAATGCAGTAGAGAGAAATCGTGCTAAACGACGAATTCGTGAGGCAATTCGCACAGCTGCTCTAATAAGCACCCTTAATCAAGTTAAATTTGTGTTGATATTGAAAAAAACAATCTTGAAAGTACCTTTTATTGATTTAAAACAAGATATTGAAAAATTTTTATCAAATGAGTAGACACCTTGTAAAATTATGGAAAAGCCTTTTTATTCTCCCTATAAAGTTTTATCAATTATTAATTTCTCCCATGTTACCTAATACTTGTCGACACTTACCCACTTGTTCTGAATATACTATTGAGGCAATCAACACACATGGTGTTTTAAAAGGAATTCTCAAGGGAACATATCGTATTCTTCGATGCAGTCCTTTAGGTTCATCAGGATACGACCCTATAAGAAAATAAAATGGAAAATCAAAAAAACTTATTTCTAGCCATAATTATTTCTATGGCAATCATATTTGGATTTCAACTTCTAGTACCTCAGCCAGAAAGAGCACCAGTAACGGAAGAGACCGACACACAAGAATCTATTAGTCTTGATATTCAAGAGACCAATTCAACTATTCTACTTGATAGAAATCAAGTTCTAGAAGAAACAGTGAGAGTTACATTTGATAACTCTAAAATCAAAGGTTCTATTAATTTAGAGGGTGGCTTTATCGATGACCTTATACTAGAGGAATATAGAGAGACACTTGATCCGACTTCAGATTTTATTGGTTTCTTAAATCCTCTTGGCTCAGAAGATGCTTATTATCTTGATACTGGTTGGGTAAGTCCAGATAACTCCATAGAATTACCTGATAATAAGTCTATATGGACAGCAGATAAAAAGTCTATTGGAATTAATGATCCTGTAAAAATAACTTGGACCAATTCACAAAATATAATATTTGAAAAAATTATAATGCTTGATGAACATTATCTATTTAGTGTTGATCAAAGGGTCATTAATAACTCTGATAAATCATTTGATTTATATCCTTATGGTTTATCAAAAAGACAAGGTCTTCCTGAAATGCAAAACTTTTTTATTCTTCATGAAGGTCCCATGTCCGTTACTGAAGGGGTGTTAGAGGAATATGATTATGATGACTTAAAAGAAAAACAAAAAATCAAATTAAATTCTGTTGGTGGATGGATAGGAATGACAGATAAGTATTGGCAGACAGCTATCATCCCAAATCAAAATGAACCTATTCAGCAAACCTATAGCTATAGTTTTGTTGAAAATATTGATAATTTTCAAACAGATTTAGTGGGAGCTAAAATTGTTATCGGTAATGGTGATAATATTTCTCATAATCTCAAGCTTTTTGCTGGTCCAAAGATAGTTAGTGTAATTGAACAATATATGGATGAGTATGGTGTCCAAGAGTTTGATCGCTCAGTCGATTTTGGGTGGTTCTACTTTTTAACTAAACCTATTTTCCATGTTTTAGAATTTATTTTTGGATATGTTGGCAACTTTGGTTGGGCCATTATTATTTTCACACTCTTAATGAGAATATGTTTCTTCCCGCTGGCTCAAGCATCATTCAAATCTATGGCCAAAATGAAAAAATTAGGACCTGAACTTAAAATATTAAAAGAGCAGTATGGTGATGATCGAGCCGGAATGCAAAAAGAAATGATGGCTTTATATAAAAGAGAAAAGGCTAATCCGATCGCAGGATGTCTTCCTATTTTATTACAAATACCTGTGTTCTTTGCCTTGTATAAAGTTTTGTTTGTAACAATTGAAATGAGGCATGCGCCATTTATTGGATGGGTTCATGATCT
This sequence comes from uncultured Alphaproteobacteria bacterium, assembly GCA_902522585.1. Lineage (GTDB taxonomy): Bacteria > Pseudomonadota > Alphaproteobacteria > HIMB59 > HIMB59 > HIMB59. The sequence continues at coordinate 26,105 of CABYWI010000002.1, read as the reverse complement.
CTCCGCACCCGACCCTCTTGGCCTTCTAACTCTTTTTGGTTTTGTTGATTGGAATGTTCCAGGAATTCTTCAATTATTTAATATTGGTATTTGGCCAATTCTCATGGGAATCTCAATGTTCCTTCAACAAAAATTAAACCCAGCACCAGTAGATAAGATGCAAGCAAAAATATTTATGTTTTTGCCAATTGTCTTTACCTTTGTTTTGGGTGGTTTTGCAGCTGGATTAGTAATCTATTGGACAACTAATAATGTTTTATCGATGGCACAACAATATGTGATCCAAAGAAAAATCATTAATAGTTGATGAATAACGTAACTAGTTATTTCAAAAAAAAGACAGACTTTCTTTTAAGCGCAACTCAACCAAGACAATATCCAAATGTAGTTTTTCCTGAAGTTGCATTTATTGGAAGGTCTAATGTAGGAAAGTCTAGTTTAATCAACGCTGTCTTTATGAAGAAACTAGCTCACATTTCAAATACCCCAGGAAAAACTCGCCAAATAAATTTTTTTAATCATGGGGACTCTATGATGGTGGTAGATTTACCAGGATATGGATTTGCTAAAATATCTCAAAAAGAGGCCTTCAAAATTTCTGACCTTGTATCCCAATATCTAACTACAAGAGAAAATCTTAAAAAGATTTTTGTCTTAATTGATAATGGGCTGGGTGCAAAAAAAATTGATATTGAAATGATTGACGCGATGCAGAATATTAAGGATAAAATTTTTATTTGTTATACGAAAAGTGATAAAAAAATTAAAGAAAAGTCAGTCTATATAAATGAACTTTCAGATTATGATCAATTAACCGTCAGTTCCAAAACGAATGATAATATTTTTGAACTTCAGAAAAAAATCATAGAAATTTTATAATTTAACTTTGAATTTAACAGAGAAAGCATTACTTTATCACGCTTATGAATAATGTATCTAATTGGGTATTTGACTTAGATAACACTCTCTATAAAGCAGAATGTGGATTATTTGATAAGGTTCATATTTTAATGGGCCGCTATATTGAAGAAAAGTTAGGACTCGCCTCAGGTGAAGCTCAAGCGCTTCGATCAAAATACTATCATCAATACGGAACTACTCTTCGAGGGCTGATGATGGAGCACCAAATTGATCCTGATGACTACTTAGATTATGTTCATCAAATTAATTATGATGTTGTTTCTCCTAATGAAATACTAAGCGAAACAATTAAAAATTTATCTGGAAAAAAATATATTTTTACTAATGCTAATTACGGTCATGTTGAAAAAGTTTTAGATAAATTAAAGATGAATAATATCTTTGATGGATGCTTTGATATCTCCGAAAGTGATTATCTTCCTAAACCTCATAAAGAAGTTTATGATGCTTTTCAAAATAAATTTAACTTAGATAATTCAGCAACAGCAATGTTTGAAGATTTACACATAAACTTAAAAGAACCTCATGCCATGGGATGGAAGACTGTCTGGGTTACAAACAATCTTGAATATAATCTAAATAAAGATGTTAATCAGCAAGAGGATATCCAAAAAATTATTGATGAAAATGGCTATATTACTGAGGTAACAGATAACTTAGAAAATTTTTTAATTAATATAAACTAGGAGAATAATGAGCAATCAAGAAACAATAGAAAAACTTTGGGATAACAAAGATCAAATCGATTTTATAAATGATCAAGAGGCAAAAAATTCAGTGCTTGATGCACTCAATCTTTTAGATAAAGGTCAACTTAGAGTTTGTGAAAAGAAAGATGACCTGTGGCATGTTAATCAATGGTTAAAAAAAGCTATTCTTTTAAGTTTTCGTATCCAAGATATGGAATTAATTGATAATGGACCGACCCTCAAAGGAGGAAATACTGCTTGGTGGGATAAGGTTCCTTCAAAATTTCAAAACTGGACAGAAGTTGATTTTCAAAACGCTGGTTTTCGTGCTGTACCTAATTGTGTTGTTCGTCGGTCTGCGTTTATCGCTAAAAGTGCTGTCTTGATGCCTTGTTTTGTCAATCTTGGAGCCTACGTGGATGAAGGGACAATGGTTGACACTTGGGCCACTGTCGGCTCTTGTGCTCAAGTGGGAAAAAACTGTCATATTTCTGGTGGCGCAGGTATTGGTGGTGTTTTAGAACCCCTTCAAGCTAATCCTGTAATCATTGAGGATAATTGTTTTATTGGTGCAAGATCAGAAGTAGCAGAGGGAGTGATCGTTGGAGAAGGGTCAGTTTTATCAATGGGAGTCTTTATCGGTGCCTCTACTAAAATCATTAACCGAGAGACCGGAGAAGTACATATGGGATCAGTTCCCCCCTACTCCGTTGTCGTTCCTGGCAGCATGCCAAGCTCAAAAGGGAATGTGTCCCTTTACTGTGCTGTGATTGTAAAAACTGTTGATGAAAAAACAAGATCAAAAACTTCTGTTAATGAATTACTTAGAGATTAATGCTAGATACAATTGAATTATCAAAAAAACTAATTGAGTTTGATTCAGTTACGCCAGCAAAACAAGATATTTTTGACTTTTTAATTAAAACTTTTAAAGAACAAGGTTTTGATACAAAGCAGTTAAACTTTGATGGAGATGGAAGCTATGAGGTAATTAACTTAATGGCTACATATGGATCTACTCAAACTAATGGAAAACATTTCAATTTTTTATGTCATGTAGATGTAGTTCCTCCAGGTAATATTGAAGATTGGGATACCCACCCTTTTGAACCAACGATTAAAGATGGTTACTTATATGGTCGTGGTTCTGAAGATATGAAAGGTTGTACTGCTGCTAGTATGGTCAGTGTATTTAAATTCATCAAAGATACCCCAGATTTTAATGGAACAATTAGTTTTATTATTACTGGAGATGAAGAGGCTGACTCAATTAATGGCGTAGATAAAGTTGTCAATTGGCTTCAAGAAAACAATATCCGAATCGATGGATCAATTGCAACTGAGTCATCCTCTGAAAAAGTCATAGGCGATCAAATTAAAGTAGGAAGAAAAGGAGCTGTAGATGTTCAAATTGAGGTTATTGGCAAACAAGGTCATGCCGCCTACCCTCAACTAGCTCAAAATCCTGTCCATTGTTTATCAAAAATAATTTCTTTTTTTGACGACCAAATACTCGACAAAGGTGCAGAATATTTTGAACCTTCGAGTCTTCAATTTACCCAAGTAAACTTAAATAATAAGGCAAAGAATGTTATCCCAGAGAGATTAATCACAGTGGGCGATATGCGCTTTAATGATAATTGGGATAAAGAAAAAATTGAGGACTATTTTAACGAGCATCTTACACGCATCTGCGATGAAAATAATTGCCAGTATAAACTTAAATTAACTTTCAGAGGTCTTCCGTTCCAAGCATTCAATGATCCTTTTACTATACATTGTTTGAATGCGATTAAAGATGTGACTGGATTAGAAGCAGAACAGGATACAGGTGGCGGTACTTCTGATGCTAGGTTTATGCAAAGAATTTGTCCTGTTTTTGAGTTTGGTACAATTAATAAAACTCTGCACAAAGTCAATGAGTGTGTATCTATCAGCGACCTGCAAACAACTGAGGAAATTTATTACAAGACCTTGAAAAACTTTTTTCAATCATGAAAGAAGGGGATTTAATTCCTAACATTACTCTACGCTCCGTTGACTCTGATGGGATGCAAAATTTTAATTTAATTGAACACTTTCAAAATAAAAAAGTTTTAGTTATTTGTGTTCCAGGAGCATTTACTTCAACCTGTCATAATCAACATTTACCTCCATACGTACAAAATTGTGAGGCTCTGATGACTGAAAAAGGAATTGATATGATTTATTGTATTACAACTAACGATCCTTTTGTTTTAGACTTATGGAGACAAGAATTAGGTCAATCAAAAATTAAGTTTTTATCTGATGGTAATCAGGAATTTCTTCAAGTGTCTGAGTTAATTCGAAATCATAAGAAAAGTTTTATGGGCAATCGCCTAATCCGATCAATTATTTTGATCGACAATTTAAAAGTTACTAAACTCATTCTTGATGAACCAGGTCAACTGGATAAGACCTCATACGAGTCAATCAGTAAAACAATTTAAATATTCTTTAATTTTTATATTTTTTTTAAAATTCTTAGCAAAATTTAAACTTTTTTCTGATAATTCATGATATTTTTCAAGTGTTAATGTAATCTTATTCGATAGCTCATCAATATCGTTTTCATTGATAACATACCCATTTTGATCAATTGACTCAGGTGTCCCGCCGCTCGAGCTAACTATTGAAGGTAGGCCAAAAGAAGCAGCTTCCACATTTGAAATCCCAAATCCTTCAATGCTGTTAGGTGTAGTAATAGTTGGCATTACATGAATTTTGCTACTTTTATAAATATCTGACGAATTTACATTATCAATAAAATTAACTTGATGAAGTAAATTATTTTTAATTACAAGGTCTTTTAATTTTGAAAGCTCAGGACCATCACCTAGAATTGCATAAGTTAAAATGAGATTTTTTTCTTTTTTTAATTTCTTTAAAGCTTCTAAAACTAAATGATGCCCTTTACGATATTCTAATCTGGCAATAGTACATAAATCATATTTCTTTTTATCAATTGTATAATTAATATTTTCAACAAAAGCTGGAAAAATAACCATATTAGGTAAATCGTTGAGCTCTGGTAATTGTTTATTAAATAAATTTTTTGTAAAATTTGAGTTAAATAATATTTTATCAACTTTTTGAAGAGATTTGATAATACGTTCCTTTTTTTTAAGATTGAGAATTTCATTACCATGAATTAAGCATATTTTTTTAATTTGAGTTATATTATTAAAATGCTCTATTGATTTCCAGCTGTCAAAAAAAACTATATCAAAATTTTTATTTTTTAATAAATCGTTAGCAAAACTAGATTTTATCTTATTTCTAAAAAATTTAATTTGATCAAATCGTTTGATCTCAAAATTTTGTTGATTGTCAAAAGTTAAACTCTTTGATTTTGATCCATCAGCTAAGACGTTAACACTATGTCCTATTTTGCCAGATTGAGTTGCAATATTTGTCATCACAGACTCAATTCCCCCTAATTTTGGAGCAAAGCACTGAGTATATATTAAAATATTCAATACTGAATGTCCTTAAGAAGAAGTCCTTTAGAGGGCATGGTTGGGCCAGACAAAGAACGATTTTTTTGATTTAATAACTCAGCAATCCATGAGGGTTTTTGATTATTCAAACCAATCTCTAGAAGACTACCTACCATAATTCTTATTTGCTGATAAAGGAAGGATTGTGCCTGGAAAATAAAGGTTATTTTCTTATCATCTTGTTCTATGTCAGTCCTATTAATAGATCTAATAGGTGTTTTTGCTTGGCAACCTCTTGCTCGAAAAGCGCTAAAATCATATTTACCTATAAAATTTTTAATTGCTTCTCTCATAGCTTCTACATTAAGAGGTTGTCTTATATGGACACTAATCTCATCCTGTAATACTGATGGGGATATAGAATTATAAATTTGGTAGTGATAAGTTTTATGCTTCGCTGTAAATCTTGCATTAAAATCATCATCTACTTTTTCTACCTGAATAATTTTGATTTTTTCGTTTCCAAGATGAAAGTTAATACCACTTAAAATTTGATACTCACTAAAATCTTTTTCTAATGTAAAATTAGCACACTGCGCTAAAGCATGGACACCTGCATCAGTTCTCCCTGCGCCTTGAATAATTTTTTTTTCACCTGAAAATTTAAAAATTGCTTTTTGAATTTCATCTTGAACTGTTTTTTCATTTTTTTGAGACTGCCATCCAGAATATGGAAGACCATGATATTCAATTGTTAATTTTATATTAGTCATTCTTTATTATAGAGTTAATTTCAAAGTAATTATTTCCTAAGAGGAACTGATCTATCGTTTGGGGTTTTTTTCCTTCGACTTGTATCTCTAATATCTCTAAGCTATTTTTTTTACATCCAACAATCAATGGAGATTGCAAAATTTTTCCTGACTTTCCTTCAAAGGGTGATACCTTAGCCTTTAATACTTTATATCTTTTGCCTTTATAGCTAAACCAAGTTGCAGGATATGGGTAAAATGCTCTAATTTTCTGTTCTAAAATATTAGCATCTAAGCTCCAATTTAATCTAGACTCATCTTTATTTATTTTTGAGGCATAAGTGCTTTTTTCGTGGTCTTGATCCACAGGGGAAAGTAATCCTTTAAGATATTTTTCTAAGTTATTGTAAAGTAAAGAACAGGAGTCATGGCTGATCTGTTCAATTAATGTTTGTCCATTAGTCTCAGAATTTATAGTTATCTCTTGGCTAGCAATAATAGGACCTTCATCTAAACCACTATTCATTTTCATAATAGTAATACCACTTGTTTTATCATTATTTTCAATAGCTCTTTGAACGGGTGCTGCACCTCTCCAGCGAGGAAGTAACGATGCATGGATATTGATGAAACCAAAAATGGGGATGTTAAGCCATTCTGAAGGAATTATCTTTCCATAAGCAAATAAGATAGCTACATCCGGTTTCAGTGATTCAAATTGCTCAAGCGATTGTTTGTCTAACTTTGAAGGGAAATAAACTGGCAATAACTGACTTTCTGCCCAAAGATGAACGGGGGTTTTTAATTCCTTCATGCCTCGGGATTTTTTCTTTGGTTCTTGGGTATAAACACCAACTATCTCATATCCTCCTAAATATAATGTTTTTAATGGAGGTAGGGCAAAATTAGGAGAACCGAAGAAAATAAGACGATGTTTTTTTTTCATTAAACAATTTTTTCTTCTTTTTTGAACTTTTTCATCTTTCGAATAATGACATCTCTTTTTAAACGACTCAAATGATCAACAAATAAAATTCCATTTAAGTGATCTAGTTCATGTTGGATAATACGAGAGTTGAAACCATCTGTGTTAAGTGTTTTTTTTTTATTATTTTCATCTATGTATTCTATCTTTAATTTATCCGGACGATCGATTTCTGCAAAGTGTTCTGGAAATGATAAACAACCCTCCTCATAAGGAACTAAATCATCTTCTATAGAAATGATTTTTGGGTTAATCATTGTAATAGGTGTTTTTTCTTCTTCACGAGCTGCAGCATCTACAATAAAAATTCTCATATCTAAACCAACTTGGGGAGCAGCTAAACCTACTCCATTGGCCCCATACATCACTTCATACATCTCCTTAATTAAAATGCGATGATGATCATCTACTTGTGTAAGAGGTTGGCATTCTCTCTTCAAAATAGGATCAGGTGCGTATACTAGTTTGAGCATTAAAAGTAATATAGGATAAAAACAAAAAATATGGGAAATAAAAAAGAGAAAATATTTAATAATTTAATCAAACTTTTAGAAGAAAATCAAAAACTCAGCTTGCCTGTAAAAGTCTCTAGAGGAGCTGTAAAAGAAGGTTGGATTGATTATAACGGGCATATGAATATGGCTTATTATGTTCAATGTTTTGAGGAAAGCTCAGACATTCTCTTAGAGCACATGGACTTGGGTTATCGGTACGCAATTGAAGAAAAAAAAGGTGTTTTCGTCATCAAATGTGAAATTAATTATAGAAAAGAAATTAACCTTCATGAAAACTTCATTATTTGTCTTGAGGAATTAGTTTGTAAAAGAAAAAAATTAATAGTTGGGTTAAAAATGTTAAATGCCAATAGTGAAACTATTGCAGACTATAAAATTTTAAATTTAAATGTCGATCTTGAGTCCAAAAAATCTATTACTTTTTCACAAAAAGTTACAACGCAATTAGTTTAAATTTTTACGCGACTCCAAAGCGGCTCCTAAAGTATTATCATCAAGATAATGAATTTCGCTTCCCACAGGAACGCCATATGCTAACTGGGTAATTTTTAAATTCATCTTTTCTAGATAGTCTCGGATGACTAAGGCTGTAGTTTGGCCTTCAATGGTAGCACTTAAGGCTAAAATAATCTCTTCTACTTTATTTTTTTCAATTCTCTCTTTAAGTTTATGTAAGCGAAGATCTTGTTCAGTAAAATTCTTTGAAGCTGATAAAAGACCTCCGATGACTTGATATTGTCCTTTATAAAATCCAGAACGTTCAAATGTCCAGACATCTGCCATATCTTCAACAATACAAATTGTATTTTTAATTCTGTTATCTGAAGAGCATATTTTACAAGGAAGATTGACATCCAGCATACCACAGATCTCACACTTTCGAACCATCTCCGCTGTTTCTTTTATACTACTTCCTAATGGTAGCATTAATTCCTGCTTATTCTTAATTAAGTATAATGCTATTCTTTGAGCAGATCTCTGGCCAATGCCAGGGAGCCGTGAAATTAAATTTATAAGTTTTTGTAATTCGTCTTGAGGCAAATTAAAAAGGCATCTTCATTCCAGGAGGTAATGGTAATCCTCCAGTTAATTTTTTCATTTCTTCTGCAGACATCTCTTCCACTTTCTCTTTTGCTTGATTGAGAGCTGCTTTGATTAGGTCTTCTAAAACTTCTTTTTCGTCTTCAGATAATAAAGAAGAATCAATGTTAATGGATTGGACAACCTGTTTGCCATTCATTGTTACTTTTACCATTCCGCCACCAGACTCTGCTTCAACTGTTTTGTTCTCTAATTCTTTTTGCATTTCCTGCATTTTTGCTTGCATTTCTTGGACTTTTTTCATCATTCCGCCCATATTACCCATCATTTTGGTCACCTCTTTCTACTTCTTCGATATCTATAATCTTTGCATTCGGAAATTTAGCAAGGACTTTTTGAAAATCCTCTGATTGAGTTTCAATTGCAATAAGTTCCTTTTTGTAAAGCATTTTTATAGACTCCAAAGTATCGATATTTTCTTTGACTACAATAGAAAGCTGGAATTCATTCTTTAAATTATTTTTTAACTCCTCGCCTCCCTCAAAATTTTCATTAACGACGTGTATCATTAGTTTCTTTTCATTCTCTGAAAAATCAATTACTTCACAATTCTCAATAATAATACCTGCCATCAAAGGAGAAAAATTCTGACCATAAAATTGAAAAAATTTCTGGTGCAACGCTATTCGATCTTTTAATGACAACGACTTATGGGAATCAATTTTATTTTGAACAGCTTGATCAAGTATTGGAGAGGGTTTCGATGGGCTTGGAGCTATTTCAGACTTTTTTTTTTCGTCAGATCCATCTGAACTTTGATCATTGAGCAAAAAAGAACACCGTAACAGTACCATTTCTAAAGTAGTATGAGGATGAGGTGAAATTTTAATCTCATCATAGCCCTTCATTAAACTTTGCCAGAAAATATTTAATTTCCCATGATCATATTGAGTAACATAAGAGGCAAATTGATTATCCTCTTCTGTATTAAATTCATCATTAATTAAATTTTTATCAATTTTTAATTTACAAGACCAATTAACAATATTCATTAAATCCTCAATAATTTTTGAAGTCTCGGAACCTCGTTGGTACATGTCATTGAGCATTTTAATAATTTCTGGAAGATTATTTTCTAAAATATACTTTGATAAATTGTATAAATCACTTTGCTTTGCAAAGCCCAACATATCAATTATCTCTTCGACTTGAATTTCATCTTTGGATTTAAAAATATTTGATTGATCTAGTATGCTTAAGGAGTCACGAACAGAGCCATCACTGGCTCTGACAATTAGATTTAGTGCCTCTTTGGATATTGAAATTTTTTCTTTTTTAGCAATTTCCTCTAAAAAGGAGAATAGGGTTTTTTTATCTATGCGTCTTAAATCAAAACGCTGACATCTAGACAAAATTGTAATTGGTACTTTTGAAATTTCAGTAGTTGCAAAAATAAATTTAGAATGCGGTGGAGGTTCTTCTAATGTTTTTAGTAGTGCATTGAAAGCGCTCTTAGAAAGCATGTGAACTTCATCTATGATGTAGACTTTATACTTACCTAAAACAGGGTTGTATTTTACATTTTCAATTATTTCTCTTGCATTTTCGACACTAGTATTAGAAGCGGCATCTATTTCAATAACATCTGGGTGCCGATCTTCACTTATGGCTTTAGCTTGATCACAATTATTTAAATCAGGTTTATTATTTTGATCAAAAGCTGTGCAATTTAACATCTTCGCTACTATTCGAGCAGTTGTTGTTTTCCCCACACCTCTGATCCCAGTAAATATATAGGCATTAGGTATTTTATTCAGTTCAATAGATTTTTGAATTGTTTCGACAAGGTATTCTTGACCAATAAGATCTTTGAAATCAGACGGTCGGTATTTTAGCGCTAGAATATCTGATTTATGTTTCATCTTTTAAGGAGAATTACACGACCCGATATTTTATGTTACGGCTGCTTTCTTTCGAACCTGACCGGATTAGCAAAAAAAAACCGCCCATGTAATTCTCGGCTTACTTTATAGCAGTTATAATATCAAATATGAAGTTATTGTCTTGAGCGATAAGTAGATTTTTCAAAAACACCTAATTTTCTTACTTTTGAACAATAGTGGTACATATCATCAAGAGCAAATTTTGTATTTTCTTGATCAGGATGCCCCTCAATTTCACAATAAAATTGAGTAATAACAAAGTCAGCACCATAGTTGTAGCTTTCAAGTTTAATCATGTTGACATTATTGGTAGCAAACCCGCCCATGACTTTAAACAAAGAACCTGGTGTATTATTGACAGAAAATAAAAATGAAGAGATATATGTTTTGTCAGGATCAAAATCTTTATTTTCATTTTTTGACATAACGTAAAATCTTGTAATATTATTTGATGAATTAGCAAAACTCTCATCAACTGTCTTTAATTCATAAATTTTTGCTGCAAGACTTGAAGCAATTGCGGCTGTATCTAATATTTTTTGCTCTGATATATATTTTGCTGATCCGGCCGTATCAGCGCCTATCAAAATATCATAATCAAGTTGTTGAATTTTTTCACTGCATTGGGCTAAAGCCTGTTCATGGCTGATAATTTTTTTAATTTGATCTTGTTGAGTTTCTGGGTGAATTAAAAGCTTGTGTTCAACCTTTTGAAAGTGCTCAAAATTGATATGCAAATCGGATTTAGGTAATAATCGATGAATATCAGCTACTCTCCCTGCAGCAGAATTCTCGATAGGGATCATTGCATAATCAACATCGCCAGACTCGGCTGCAGTAATAGCCAGTTCAAAAGTTTTACACGGAAAAGCCTCGGCATTGGGGAAAAATTCTTGAACAGCAAGATGACTGTAAGCTCCTTCGACACCTTGAAATGATATTTTTTTAGACATGATTTTGAATTTGCTGGTTTACTCTATCTAAATCTTCTTTGGTATCAACACCCAAAATTTCTTTTTCTATATGAACAATACTGATTTTAGTCTTATCAATAATTCTAAGTTGTTCTAGTTTTTCTTCTTTTTCTCTTTTTGTTGGAGGCAAGGAAATAAATTTTTTCAAAAAGTCTTTTTGATAACCGTAAACCCCAATATGATGAAAAAAATTCTTATTAATTTTTTTATTAGATTTAATCACTCGATAAAAATCATTTGCAACAGTTTCTTCACCCTCATCTATTTCCACTTTAACTTTAGATTCATTAACGGCCTCTTGTAGATCTTTAAAGGGACAAGCTAGTGTCGACATTTCATAGGTTAAGAGTTTTTCTTTTAATGCTTTTATATATTCTTCCTTTATAAAAGGCATATCCCCTTGAAGATTGATAATATATTTAAAATCTTTTTGATTTTCTATAATTTCAATTGCCTCACCAATTCGATCACTTCCAGAAACATGGTCAGAGTCAGTCATAATGTATTGAATGTTATGTTCTATGCAATATTCCTCTACGGCTTGATCGCAAATTGCTAAATAAACATTAGAGAAATAATTAGCTGCTGAATTGTATACATAATGCAACATCGGCAAGTCGCCAATTTTTGCAAATGGCTTATTAGGAAATCGTGTAGCCTGTAATCGAACAGGAATTAAAATAACTGTATCATTCATCAATGCGACAAAAATCCGTTTTAAGTGCTATATATTTAAACATAAACTTCAACTTTTAATATGGAAACTAATAAAATTCTAGGTGCAATTATACTAGCGTTATTGCTAGCTGCTGCTTTTTCAAAAATTGCGGATATGGCCATACATCCAGAGTATCCTAAAGAGCTTGCATATCAAATTGATATCCCAGAAGTTAGCGCTTCTGGTGCCCAGGCTGAAGACGTAGACATTTTTGCTGTACTTCCTGAAATTACTCCTTTGCTTGCGTCAGCAGATATAGGAAATGGAGAAAAACTTTTTAAAAAGTGTGCTTCATGCCATACATATAAAAAAGGTGGTGAAAACAAAACTGGACCCGCTATGTGGAGTATTGTCGATAGGGCAAAAGCAGCCTCTGAAGGCTTTGCATACTCTGGCGCGTTAGCAAATTTTGGTGGTGATTGGAGCGTAGAGGAATTAAATAAATTCTTACTAAAACCTAAAAAATACGTAGAAGGGACCAAAATGAATTTTAATGGTCTCAAAAAAGACCAAGATAGAGCTGATTTAATTAAATACCTAAGCTCGCTAGCTGATTAAGAGTTTTCTTTCTTACTTTTATCATTAACATAATTTAAATGAATTCGGTTTCTGTAGACTCAAATAAATTAAAGTCTTTATTTGGCGCATACTACGATCGTCGTATGTTCCGCATCTTACTTTTAGGTATTATTAGTGGTTTCCCATGGGTATTGATTGGCAGCGCTTTGTCCTTATGGCTAAAAGAAGAGGGTTTGAGTCGAAGCACTATTGGTTGGGCTGGATTAATTTTTGGAGTCTATGCCTTTAACTTTTTATGGGCCCCAATTATTGATCGTCTACGCTTACCATTTTTGACTAATAAACTTGGTCATCGAAAATCTATTATTATTTTTATGCAAACCGTAATTCTCATTGGTTTAATTATATGGAGTACCTTAGAGCCAACACAAAATCTTGCATTAATCATTGGAGTGGGACTAGCTATAGCAATTTCATCTGCAACACAAGATATTACAATTGATGCTCTTCGCATTGAGCAAATCAACAAAGAAGAATCCTCAAGTATGGCAGCCGGAGCTGCTATGGCAGTTGTGGGATGGTGGACAGGATTTAAGCTTGGAGGATTTATTTGTCTAGAAATAGCTGAAAAACTTCAAAACACAGGTGTTGATCAGTACTGGCAAGTTACATTTATATTCTTAATGGCAATAATTGTTTTATGTAACATTGGCTTAACCTTTATCCCCGAGTCTAATAAAGAGCGTTTTCAAAATATAGAACAAGTCGATAACTCTAATACAAGTCCGCAAAGTCTGATGAATGCTGGTTATCTTTTTGCAGCAGTAGGTGCCTTGTGTTATTTAATTGGACTTTTTTTTGGAAAGGTTTGGTTTACTAATGGAGGTGTAACCTTTGTTATAATTGGAGGATCATTTTATGTTTTCTCTCTTTATATTAAAAAAGTTGGTGAGAGCAACTCTGTCTCTCAACTATTTTTTTATTTAAATAACGTATTAGCAAACCCACTAAGTAGTTTTTTCAAAAACAATGGAGTTAAAATTGGTATAGCGATTCTTACTTTCGTATTTTTATTTAAAATAGGAGAAGCTTTTTTAGGAAGAATGAGTCTCGTTTTTTATAAAGAAATTGGTTTTTCAAAAGGCGATATTGCTATCTTTTCCAAGGCTTTAGGTTGGGTTACAACAATTGTCTTTACTCTTATTGGTGGCGCCATAGCGATGAGATCTGGAATAGTAAAAACATTAATCATTGCTGGAATAGCAATGGCAGCAACCAATATTTTATTTTCAGTGTTAGCTTGGGCAGGTCCATCTAAGGGCTTATTTGCTTTAGCTGTCATTCTCGATGATTTAGCTGCAGCATTCGCAACAGTAGCATTCGTAACTTTTATATCTCTTTTAGTAGATAGAAGTTTTACTGCTACTCAGTATGCTCTTTTAGCCTCAGTAGGAACAGCAGGGAGAACGCTCTTGGCCTCATCTTCGGGTGCCATGGTAGATGGACTTGGAGGTAATTGGGGTTTATTCTTTATCATTACGGCACTGATGGTTATTCCTTCGCTAGTTTGTCTGGCTCTGATTAGAAATAAACTAAACTTATCTGAAAAAATTAATTAGCTATTAACAGCTGAACTCAAACGATCATAGCCAGCTGTAAACCCGGCTAGAGAATATGATATTGTTGCTTCTCTGTTATCAAGTAATAATACTTTGAGCGTTAATTGATTTCCCTCCTTAAACATGTTAATAAAGTTTTCAGCGATAATTTCAGCAATAAAACAGGCGCTTTGATTACAATATGAATAACCCAACTCTAATGGATCTTTGTCATCAATTTGCAATTGTACAGGGCTTTTTAAATTTACTGCATGAGGAAAAGCAATTTGCATTTGAGTTAAAGCTTCAGGATTTATAGTTATAGATAGATAACTGACAACCTCATTTGTATTAGAGTCAAATACTAATTCTCTAAGATCACATAATTTTTGAGAACGTTCCTCTACGCACGCAAATTGCCAAGCCTCAAAATTTTCCTGTTCTAAAACGTGTTGATCAGCAAAAAGTATGGATCCCCAAAAACAAAAAAGTAAAATTAAAATTTTCACGAAGTTACAATAACAATTGAAGGGTATTTTCCAACTATAATCAAGAATTATTAGATAATTCAATATTTAATATTTCATTCTTAGATCCAATTCTAATTTTTGGACCCCAAGTAGCCGCTCCTGAACTTACATATAAATAATTTTTTAAATAAGAATAAACACCATAAATTTGGGGAAATTGTATTTTTACCACGAAGTTAAATGGAAAAATTTGACCATTATGAGTGTGACCAGAGAGAGTTAAATTAGCTTTTTCTTTCAATGAATTCCAAATTGAAGGCTGATGTACAAGTAATAAATTGAAATAATCTGGGTTAAATAAGTTTTCAAATTTATTTATTTTATCGTCTTTTTTTAAATTATCTGAAAGGCCAATAATATTGATTTGTTCTTCCAGTACACATTGATTATCAAGAATTTTAATATTTTGACTCTTAAAACTATTCAAATGTTTTTGACTATCTTCAATATAATACTCATGATTGCCTGTTACAAAATATGTAGGGGCATTAATATTTTTGATTTCGTCAAGATCATGAATTTTAAATGAACTGCTATCAATTAAGTCACCTCCAATTAAAACAAATCTTGGATTTTGTTGATTGATTAAGAGAACAATTTTCTTCAAGATTTTAGGGCTATTCGATCCAATATGAATATCACTTAAAAAAACAAAACTTAGATTTTTTTTTATTTTTGAATGAGAAAATTTAATTTGTTTTACACAAACATTCTTGGCATTTAATAATCCATAAATAATTGAAGGAAAAAAGATAATAAAATAAATAAAAATTTTTTGGGTATCACTAATGGTGATTGCCAATGAAGTCACTGATATAAAACTAACGATAAAAAGAGATATGGTTCCAATCCCCATTCCCTCATAGACAAAAAACTTTATAAGTTTGTTGCTACTTTTTGACCGAAAATAATAAAGGCAAATCAAATATACAAAGGCTGTATATAAAATTGTTTCTTGATAAGACGTAGTATTGCCTAACCATGATGCTATTTTTTCAAAAGGAAATACAAAAATTAGGTAAGAAAAAAATAAAAGGATGGTTAGAGAAATAATTATTCTAAGTTTCATGTCTTATACTTATCAAAATAAAATAAAATGATCGCAGCAGAGAAGACTAAGACAATTCCTATATAATTAAAAGTAGTTGGCAATTGCTGGAACACTAGCCAACCTAAAATTACTCCGTAAATTAATTGAAAATAACTTGTCATACCATAAATAGATGCTGGAAGCATCCTTGAGCCATAAA
The DNA here is from genome assembly GCA_902522585.1 of uncultured Alphaproteobacteria bacterium. Taxonomy (GTDB): domain Bacteria; phylum Pseudomonadota; class Alphaproteobacteria; order HIMB59; family HIMB59; genus HIMB59. The sequence continues at coordinate 10,209 of CABYWI010000002.1, read as the reverse complement.
CAATTGAGCTAATTCCAAGACCTGCAATTATTCCACCAAACATTGATAATAAAAGATCTGATAATGTCATTGATACAAATGAAAATCTCATGGCAAATAAAAATGCGATTACACTCACTACCATACTAAAAAAAGAAGCAGAGAACGAAGATGAAAGTGCTGAGTATTTTCGAGTTATTAAATTTGTCAAAGCAATGCAAAAAGCACCTATAAAAACAAAAAATACCCCAGCTATAGAAACTTCATTTGAGCCAAACGTTTCAGCTGAAATTAAAACCCCTAAAAAACCTAAGAAAATTGCAGTGATTCTTGTAACATTAATATTTTCATCTAAAAAAAAATGAGACATGACTAAGAGCATTAGAGGAGAGCTGAAAAGAACAGGATAGACTACAGATAAAGGTAATTTTAGTACACCCATAAGAACAAACAAGAATCCAAAAGAATGTATAATTCCTCTAATTAGTTGAAATTTGTAATTTTGATTTAAATAAAATTGCATGCCATGATTTTTGACAATTAAGAATGTTAATGGAATAAGAGAAAAAAGAGCGTTTAAGAATAAAAGTTGCAAGATGGGATAATCAGACCCTAAGACTTTAATAACAGTATCCATTGAGACCATAAAGACATAGCCACTTAAAGAAATAAAAAAGGGAAAGATGTAGTTTCTATTGAGCATTTAAATTACTTTATTTTTAAAGAAACACACTTCAAATCATAAGACCATTTTTTATTATAAGCTTTATAATTAATGGATAAGACCATTTCCAAATTTGGATTTATAATCATTGAAGAAATATAATCCTCAGTTTCATAAATGAGATTCAATTTTTGGCTCGAAAGAGGGCTTATATGATATATTTTTTCATCGAAAGTACTGTAAATTTGAGTTTCAATTTGGCTATCTATGATATCTAACTGTGTCCCTGATACTTTTTGTTTACAGTCAAAATACTTAAGTGCATTAATGGTTTTGTCACAAATGCAAGCTAATGAAAATTTATCCATTATCTCTGCATGAAGGAAATTAGGCAACAGTAAAATAATTATGGAAAAAAATTTCATTTTAATTATTTTATACATCATGATCAATAAACAGTTAATAACTATAATAATCTTTTGTGGAATTGGTTTTGCTGTTATTAGACTCATTCTCGAGTCATTTTTTCCTAATGGTCTTTAATTTTGAACAAAGATAATAAAAAGGTTATTTGGAAGAAAATACAATCTACTGGTGATTTGCTTCAACCGCTCCTAAAACCTTCTCCTTTTCACCCTAAAGGTAGAAATGCTTACGCTCACATCGCTCTTTGTATCAAAGAAAAATTTGGACTAAGCTACAAAGATATTCCTGATGAAAAATATAAAGAGGTTATACTTTTTATCGACTTTCTTCTAACTAATCCTGATTAATCAAATTGCTTGATTTTTTGAAAATTAAGATTATTTGTTAGCTAAATATTATGCCAAGAACAAGAAGTCTCGCAGCCTTGATTGAACACTACGGTGATGAACGTGGTTACAAGCCAAATTCAAGTAAAATCCCTATGGTTTATAAAATTCTAAACCAACAAATATTTAAAAACCAATTAAAAAAAATGCCTAAAATCATGGTTAGAAGAATGCATGGGGCACTTGGATTGTTTGATTTTAATCCTTATGCGCTTAGACACTGTCATAAAATAACAATACATAATAAATTTAAAAATTTCAGAGAATTTGCTGAAATACTTGGTCATGAAATGGTTCATTATTATCAAAAACTCATTCTCAAACAAAATTCTGCGCGTCATAACAAAGAATTTTATAGCTTTAAGAAAAAATTTAAAAAACTTGGTTTAAATTTAAAACGCAGCTACCAGTAATTTTGAAGCTTATCTTAAAGAAGACTCAATATTCCCACCATCTACTGTTATAACACTCGCTGTAGTTCGATAAGAAATTGATAGGTGATAAAATGCATCTGCAACATCACTTGCCTTCACCTCTTCTTTTAAAAGGTTTCCGGCCATGTATTGTTCAATTGTTAAACCTCTGGATTTTGCTCTTTTTGCTATCATATCTGGATTTAATAGTCCGCTACGAATACGATCTGCATTGATGCCATTGAATCTTATGCCGTATTTGCTGGACTCAACAACATATTGTTTCATTAAAAACATAAGTGTTGCTTTGGGAAGTCCGTAAGCACCAAAGTTGGGACCAGGATTGACAGCCTGCTTAGATATATTAAAAACAACAGAACCTTTCATATTTTGTATTTTCATAATTTTGGTTCCATGTTTTGCAAAATAATGATGAGCAAAGAAGTTTAAATCAAAACTACTGTCTAATTGTTTTTTAGTTAATTTATCTAAGGAGGATTGGGTCGCGAAACCTGCATTAGAAATTAAGATATCAACTCCACCAAATTTTTTTGAAATTTGATCAAATACTGCTTCCACTTTATTTTCATTAGTAATATCACATTGAAAATAAGTCATTCCAGTAAGATCTGATGAAACTTTTTTAGGATCAATAATATCTAATAAAATTACCTCTGACCCCTCTTTTAAAAATTTTTGGGCAGTAGCATATCCTATCGCTCCTAAACCTCCGGTGATTACTGTAATGTTACCTTTGAGTTTTTGAGTTGAGGGTTTAATTTTAGCAAGTTCAAGTGGCCAATATTCCATTTTAAAAATTTCTTTTTCTGGAATAGATCGAAAATCTCCAAATTTAGCAGCCTCTAAAATAACCGATAAAGAGTTAAGCCCTACGTCCATTGCAATTTTTGCATCTTTATAGGAGGGTCCTGTGGAAAATATTCCTATACCTTTGACAACAATTAACCTTGGATAAGGATCTAGCATATTGGCCTTTAAATTGTGTTTATGATTTCGCTTAAAATATTTTTGATAATCTCCCTGATATTTTTGAATAGCTTTAATAACTTTACTCTCTAAGTTAGCAGTTTTTTCTCTACTCAAATCTATCACTAAAGGTTTGGATTTAATCCTTATGACATGATCGGGCGTTACAGGACCTTGTGTTGTAAATTGTTTTAATTTTGAATGCGAGAAAAACTCATCTAAAAAAGTGGGTTTGTGAAAGTAAACAACTTTTCGATCAATTTTTTGATTTTCTTTTATACTGATTTGCTGTCTTATTAAATTTGCTATTAACGATGCTGTAATCTTTTTTTCTTGATACTTCTTAACTCGAATAGATTTTGATTTTTGTTTTAATTCTTTTTCTGCTAATGAAATATATTTTATCATCAACTCATAGCTTTCTTTTGCATCATCTGCAAAAGTAAAAATACCGTGGTTTAATAGTATTAATCCTTTAACTTTTGGATTTTGTTCAAAAACTTCAGCTGCTTTTTGTGCTAGTTGAAAACCAGGCATAATGTAAGGAACAATACCCATCTCCTCACCAAATACTTTTTTACAAATTTTAATAGGATCTGGCTGATCAATTAAAGAAAGGATCGCGTTAGAGTGAGAGTGATCAACGAATTTATGTGGTAAAAAGGCATGCAATAAAGTCTCTACAGAGGCGTTAGGAAAAGAAGTATCAAGCATATATTTGCGTTGATAGTTAACCATTTGAAAATCATCTAATTCTTTTAGGGATCGCATATTTAAAAGGTTTTTCATTTCCAATGCAGGAAAGCCATCTTCTTCAATGTTACCCATATCTTTGCCACTACCTTTGACGTAAATAATTTCTTCTTGGGTACCAAGCAGTGTTTTAATCGAGGATTTTACTGAGGTATTCCCTCCGCCATGAAGTACAACAGTAGGATCATTACCTAATAGTTGGGTGGTGTAAATTCGAAGAGCAAGATCTTTACTAACTCTTCTTTTTGCATAATTTGAAATATATTTTTTTGCTTCACTATCACTATACTTGCTTTTCATTTGAACTCCTTAATCGATATATTTTAATCAATTCTTTTTGTGGTCGTTTGATCAAAAGTGTGAGCTTTTGAGACATCAAATTCTAAAGAAACTTTTTCACCATTTTTAATGGATGTCCTACCACCAGCTTGAACAATTCTAAACTCATTGTCGTCTAACATAGCTATAATGTGAGTCTCAGAACCCGTTGTTTCTACAAGAATAACTTCAGCTTTTACATTTGAGTTTTCGACTATTTTTACGTCAGTGGGGCGTATACCGTAAACCACTTTTTGATTTGGTGATAAGTTATTTTTTTGATGAGGTAATTCTTGGCTTTTTAATTTTACCGTCCCCTTATCAGTAACCTCTCCTTTAATTAAATTTATCGCAGGAGATCCAATAAAATCGGCTACAAATAAATTATTAGGTTTTTCATAAATTTCGTTGGGTGAAGCGATTTGCTCAATAATACCTCCGTTCATTATGACAATTTCATCAGCCATAGTCATAGCTTCAATTTGATCATGGGTTACATAAATAGTTGTAGCATTTTGTTGGTTATGAAGTTTTCGAATTTCTAATCTCATGTGGGCACGAAGTTTCGCATCTAAATTGGAAAGAGGTTCATCAAACAAAAAAACCTTTGGATCTCTGACTAATGCCCTACCCATTGCTACACGTTGTCTTTGACCGCCAGAGAGTTCTTTAGGAGTGCGCTTTAGATATTCAGTAAGATTTAATACAGAGGCAGCCCATTCTACTTTCTTTTTAATTTCTTGAAGTTCTAGTTTTCGAATTTGTAGACTGAAAGCAATATTGTCGAAAACATTCATCTGGGGATAAAGTGCATAATTTTGAAAAACCATTGCAATATCTCTGTCTCGAGGGTGTACATTGTTTATTAAGTTTCCTTCAATGGATATCTCTCCACTCGAAATAGATTCTAAGCCTGCTGTCATTCGAAGTAACGTTGTTTTACCACAACCAGAAGGACCTAATAAAACAACAAATTTTTGGTTATCAATTTTAAGATTGATGTCTTTTAAGACTTCAACTGAACCGAAATTTTTTTTTATATTTTTATATTGAACTTCAGACATTAATCAAATTATCCAATTGATTGCTATCACCTGCTAAATCAAGAATGGTATAGCGATCTCTTATAAATCTACCATATCTTAAAGCATCTTTGTAAAAATTACTATCTAGTTTGGCATCCTCTGGTGTTCTTAAAGCGCCACACTCTCCCATTGAATTCCAAATTAAATCATAGTCCAACATTTTTTCTCTTAATGGCTCTACGAATTCTAACCAATGTTTTGAAAAATACTCATTTGTGGTATCTGCTTTTTTTTGATCAAATGATTTAGGATCCATAGATTCTTTTATTGTCTCTAACATTGGTTCTCCTAGTTTTTGAGAAATCTCCTCTTCGGGAATAATAGTAGGACAAATGATTGGCGGTTGATCTTTTTTAAGAATTGCATTTTGGAACTTAGACATACTTATGGTTGCAATTCCTACTTGCTCACCATGAGAAGTACCAGGGTGCATATCTCCAGCAAACATATCTATATAATGTGATATACCATGCTCACCCATACTTCCAACATGAGTAGTTTGCGTAAATGAAGTTCCTAAACCCATGATTGCTGAAATTAATGTTAATAAGGCTAATGAATCAATTTTTCCAGCAGCTATATCAGATGCATTATTGATCATATCCATTTCATATAAAGCAAGTAACTCATACGGTGTAGTTTTATAATCTGTATTAAGTAGTTTATGTGACATTAGCCAATCGACTTGAGCTGTAGTCCTGCATATTACATCTGCAAATGCAGCAGCTGTTAAACGCTTAGGGCAATTACTTAAAACCTCTAAATCAAAAAAAACACCTTGAGCATAATGAGCAACCAAAGATTTTTTTATTCCATCAAAAGATATTGAGGCAGTACCAGTGGTGTAAGCATTCATAGGAGTTGTTGCAAAAACAGAATAGACCTTATCTTCTAAAAAAGTTGCATACTTTATACTATCACTTACTGTGCCTGATCCTACAGCTATAATTCCATCATAATCTTTTAATTTTGTTCTTAAAAATTGAACACCTTCAATACTTGAAGATGGTTGTTCCCAAATATATTCATCAACATTAATTTTTGCTTTTAGATTATTAAATATTCTTGAACCCATAGCTTTATGAGTAAAGGGATCACTCACAACTAAAAGATTTTGATTAGAATGAAGACTTTCGATTAAATCACACTCTCTGCCATCTAAGGTCTTTCTGATTTCAATATTCTTAATAGGAATTCCATACTGTTTATTATCAGTTTGGCTAATCCATGAGCCGTTGACCAAATCATCAATAACACCATTATAGTTTTTGTCTCCACTAATCACTTATAATTTTCCGTAAACTTAACTAATGATTTGTTAATTGATTTATTGGAGTCATAAATATGCTGGTAAATATTAATTAAATCTTGGTATCTATTATAATTATCTAAATTAGGTTTGATTAATTTTGTTTTACCGCTCATGTTTTCGGCAGACTCTGAAATACTTTTAAACCATCCGGCCCCATACGCTGCAATCATTGCTGCACCTAAGGAGGAGGCTTCGATGGTATCAGCTATCAATACATTTTTTCCTGATGCGTCTGCTAGCATTTGCACCCAAGAAGAACTTTTCGCTCCACCGCCTATTGCTAAATACTCTTTAATTTTCAAGCCAGTCTCTTTTTCAATATTTTGAGTTCTAAAAACAGAGTCAAGTGTTAGACCTTCTAAAATGGCTCTATAAATATGATAAGGTGTATGGCTTATGCTTAATCCAGCTATCACACCTCTAGCATAAGGATCCCAATAAGGGTCCATAACTCCTCCTGTATAAGGCTGAAATACTAAACCATCACTACCTATAGGAATTTTTTTAAGTTCAATTTCTAAATTTTCAAAAAGCTTTGGGTCTTTTCTATCTCCTGTAATAAATTGGTCGACAAACCAATTAACCAACAAAGCCCCAGATAATAAAACATTTTCTAATATATAACCCTCTCCGTGGGCGGCTATCTCGGTTCTCCAATTGTTCGAGATTTTGTATTCTTTAGACCAAACACCTGAAACGACTGCAGTTCCTAGATTAATATAAGCCCTATCAGATTTAGTACAGTTTGTTCCTAATCCTGCAAGTTGTCCGTCTCCTCCTGCAGCAAAAATTGGCGTTCCTTCTCTGAGTCCAGTTTCTTGTGATGCATTTTTATTAATTTTACCTATTAAACTTCCAGGTTTAAATGATTTAGGCAATCTTGACTCATCAATTTCTAGATGATCTAAAATTTCCTTTGACCAACGTTTATTAACAACATCAAACATGCCATGAGGGTCTGAACTAATCCAACCAGTATTAAACTCTCCACTTAAACGATGAACTAAAAAAGCTTGAACATCTGCAAAACATTTTACTTGATCAAAAAAATTCTTTTCATTGTTTTTCATCCATAATACTCGGTATAGACATGGGCAAGGATCTTTGGGTCTTCCCGTGATTTCATGTATACGGCCTTCTCCCATTATTGAGTTTAACTCCTCAACTTCTTTTACCGATCTTTTATCCATCCATACTGTTGCTGGATAAACAGCTTTACCCTCAGAGTCTAATTTTGCTAATGTTTCCCTTTGATTAGAGATGGCAATCCCATCTACTTCGCCAATGTCGATTTGCTTACAAAGCTCTTGTGTAGAAACACAAAATGCTTTCCACCAATCTTCTACATTTTGCTCAAACTTTTCTAAACTGGGATTGTTGAGAGGTATATCACACCTACCCTCAGCTAAGACATTACCATTAATATCCCATGCAATTGCTTTTGTAGATTGGGTAGAGCTGTCTACTCCAATGACGATATTTCCCATTAATTAAAAATCTTGTTTAGTTGGTGTAACCACAACTTCTTGCATGATAACATTTTGAGGCATTTCATATGCAAAAAGGATCATTTTGGCTACATAGTCCGGAGAAATTCGACCACCAATTCGCTCTATGTTTGCTTTATAAGCAGCTAAAGTATTAGGGTCAGTTATACCGTTTAAAACTTCAGCTTCTATATTTCCTGGTGAAAACACAATAACTCGAACATTGTGGGGTGAAAGGTATCCTCTAATGCTCTCTGAAATGGCATGAACAAAATATTTTGTACCACAATAAACAGTATGATCTTCATAAACTTTTCTTCCTGCAATTGAACTCATATTAACTATCGTACCTGACTTTCGTGATTTCATATCGCTCATAACAGCATAGATGCCATTCATCACACCTTTAGTATTTACATCAATCATTTCATCCCATTCATTAGGATCTTGGGTACTGATATCAGCCAATCTAGCTACACCAGCGTTATTAAACATCATGTCAGTTGGGCCATAAATGGCCTCTGCTTCGCGTACAGCTGCCACTAATGCATCTCGATCTCTTACATCAACTTTTTTACAAATAGAATTTTTTAGATTAAATGACTCCATGATTTCAACGCGCCTTGCAAGAAGGAGTGTTGGGTAACCGGCTTCTGAAAAAACTTTGGCAGTAGCCTCTCCTATACCGCTACTTGCTCCGGTTATCACTGCTAAAGGTTTTGTCATTGTATTTTCTTTTTCAGCTTATTTTTATAACCAGGGCGATCTTAGTGATCGCCCTAGAATATCATTAATTAAGCTCCAACAGTCTTGTTGAAGTTTTTAGCAATAGTGTCTAAGCATTCTTTTGCTGAACCGTATTCACCAGCCCAGTATCTTCCTAATTCAATAGGAATCATGTTACTTGACATATCTGCCCATTCAGGAAGATCAGGCTCTGATCCCATGTCATTAAAGATTGCATCTCTAACAACATCTAAGTGACGGGTTGTACCATTACCACTTCTGTTATTTGCTTTTACGCGTTCATCGTCGTAAACAGAAGCTCTAGTTGGTCCTGTGCCTCCTCCAAGTGCAGTAATGTAGACCTGAGTCTCATAGCTAGTTGCCCACTGTGCAAATAACCATGCAGCATCTTTGTTCTTAGAGTACTTAGATACAGCTAATGAAGATCCACCTTGGTGAGCAACACCAGGAATTTCGCCATAGCCACAATCACCAGGAGCTCTTAATGGGCTTGCTGGTGCAGGACATGCTGCTGCCATCATTTTTCCTTGAACAGAAGATTCATCAGAGTCCCACCATGGGAAGAATTCACCCCAAGAGATAGTCTGTGCAGAGCCACCTTGTAAAATATCCTGACCTTGACCATCCCATGTCCAACTGGTTACACCAGAAGGCATGTATTCTTTTAGCTTTGTCCAGTAGTCCATACCTGCTAGACCGTTTGCATCATTACCTGCAAAACTACCATCAGGATTCGTAATTGAACCACCAAATGCCCAAGCAAACATTGTCCAGTCACACTCTAAGCTATAGTGACCTGATTTCATCTGTCCGTTAGTACCATAAATTGGTCTTCCGTCTGGATTCAAGTGACCTAAGCTAGCAGCCTGGATTTTTTGAGAATTCGCCATGTACTGGTCAAATGTTTTAGGAACGCTTAGTCCAAGCTCTTTATAAACATCATCTCTGTACATCATGATGAAGACAGGGATGTCATAAGGAACACCGACCATACTTCCATCATACATTGAGATACCATCAACAAGAGGACCTAAGAAGTCATCAAAGTTATAGCCCGGCATTGCTAGGTCTGGCTTTGCAGCATAAAGATCACGAGGATCTTCTGCATCGCCTCTAAAAGCAGCCATCCAACTTTGATCTAGATAATAAGTATCATAAGTACCTAACCCAGATGCAACGTCGAGAGTAAGTTTTTGTAAAACCTGCTCTAGTGGAAGAACTTCGATATTAACTTTAATTCCTGTTACCTCTTCGAAAAAAGGTTTCAATGTAGAGTTAATAGCGTTTGAAGGAGGCGTTGATTCAGTTGCCAAAGAAACTGTTTGACCTCTGAATGGTGATGAGACATCTCTTAGCCAATCCATCATGTCGCCTTTCCATTCAATGTGTGAGCCTGCATGAGCTTGTGGGATAAACTTTCTACTCATGGAGCCCATTGAGCCTAAGCAACCAGCGCCAAGACCAAGCATACCGGCATTTTTAAGAAAATCTCTTCTCTTCATATTGCCATTAACATACTTGCCAACGATGTTTGCTAAATGCATTTTTCTATACATATCGCGCATATGATTATTCCCTCCGTATATATACAGTTATCATTATAACTAGAACCAAGTATTGTTTACAAGGATATGATAAAAATATTTCGGTTG
>CABYWI010000001.1 GCA_902522585.1 uncultured Alphaproteobacteria bacterium | reverse complement strand
AGCTCAACAAAATCTTTAACTGGTCACTCCTTAGGTGCAACTGGCGTTCAAGAGGCAGTGTACTCATTGTTGATGATGGAAAATAATTTTATGGTGGAATCTGCTAACATTTCTACTTTAGATGAGCAGGCAGAGGGAATGAATGTCCTTAGAGAAAATAAAAATGATGTCACTATCAATTCTGTTCTCTCTAATAGTTTTGGTTTTGGTGGAACAAATGCATCAATTTATATAACCAGCTTCAATGACTAAAGTTTTAGAAGGAAAAAAAGGACTGGTTGTGGGGATCGCCAACGATCACTCCATTGCTTGGGGAATTACTAAATGTTTGAATGAGGAAGGTGCGAGTATGTACCTAACCTATCAAAATGATTCGATCAAAAAAAGAGTTGAGCCTCTCTCGCAGAAAATAAATTGTTTAGGTATTATGCCTTGCGACGTTTCTGATACTGCATCTTTAGAAAGTGTTCGCGATGGCATGAAAGATAATATCGATTTTTTTGTACATGCTGTCGCCTACTCTGATAAAAATGAATTATCGGGAAAATATCTTCATACAACAAAAGATAATTTTCTAAAAACACTTCATATTTCTTCTTACTCCTTAACAGAAATGCTTCGTATTTTTTCTCCAAGGCTGAATGATAACGCTTCCGTTATGGCTCTTACTTATTACGGTTCAAAACGTTACATGCAAAGTTATAATGTGATGGGTGTTGCTAAAGCTGCTCTCGAAACATCCATTAAATATCTTGCTGTGGATATGGGTGATCGAGGAATACGTGTGAATGCCATTTCTGCAGGACCTATGAGAACTTTGGCTGGTGCTGTTATAAATAAATCCCGTCAAATTTATAACTACACGATTGACAACTCTCCTATCAAAAAACCCTTATCTTTAGACGATATTGGTAAGTCTTCCGTTTATCTAATGAGCGATTTATCTAAGGGTGTTACTGGAGAAATCTTGTATGTTGATAACGGCTATAATAAAGTTGGAATGAGTATTCAAGATCTTTAATGAAAATTCTATTTATCTCTGTCTTGTTATCACTAAACTTAATGATAAGCTCATGTAATACTGTTGCAGGGTTTACTAAGGGTGTAGTTGATGATGTGAGGTCTGTGATACCTGTAATATAATATGAAATTTTTTTTTGCAATCTCTGTAGTAAGCTTTTTTGCTCTAACGAGCTGTAATACTGTTATGGGAACAGCTAAGGGTGTGGGAAGAGATGCAAAGGCAGTTTACATATACTCTAGAGACGCTGTTTCAGGCAGACCTGTCTCAGATAAATAACTACTTAATAAAGAAAGAGTTTTTAGTGATTTTAGTAGCGCAGATAAAAATTTTTCTGCGCTACTAATAATTTTCTTTAGACTTCTTTCATGCTGAGCTTTACTTTGCCCGCACGATCAACGTCGAGAACTTTCACTTGGACTTCTTGACCTTCTGATAAAACATCAGAGACATTCTCTACTCTTTTTTGAGAGATTTGAGAGACGTGTAAAAGTCCATCACGAGCGCCCATAAAGTTTACGAAAGCGCCAAAATCAACAATTTTGACAACTTTACCATTGTAGACTTTCCCTACTTCTGGTTCTGCTACAATATCTTCCACCATTTGTTTAGCGATGTTAATAGACTCCTCGTTACTAGATGCAATTTTAACAATTCCATCATCGTTAACTTCTAGTTTTGCACCAGAGACTTCAACGATGTTCTTGATAACTTTACCACCAGATCCGATCACATCTTTAATCTTCGCTTTATCAATAGTGATAGAGATGATTTGAGGAGCATGCTTGGAGAACTTGGATCTGGTCTCAGGAAGAGCTTCATTCATTATTCCAATGATGTGCTTTCTTCCACCAGATGCCTGGTTAAGTGCAATTTCCATAATCTCTTTGGTGATACTCGTAATTTTAATATCCATTTGAAGAGAAGTAATACCGTCCATTGTACCAGCAACTTTAAAGTCCATGTCACCTAGGTGATCTTCATCTCCTAAGATGTCGCTCAATACAACAAAATCATCTCCTTCTTTAATTAGACCCATCGCAATACCACCAATATGTTTTTTGATTGGAACACCTGCTGCCATTAAAGCAAGGGATGAGCCGCATACAGTGGCCATGGAGCTTGAGCCATTCGACTCGGTTATCTCAGATACTAGTCTTAGCGTATATGGGAAGTCTTCTTTCTTTGGGAGCATTGGATGAACAGCACGCCAAGCAAGCTTACCATGACCGATTTCTCTTCTTCCAGTAGCGCCCATTCTACCAACCTCTCCTACAGAATAAGGAGGGAAGTTATAGTGCAACATAAAGTGTTGTTTGTGCATGGGATCTAAAGAGTCAATCATCTGCTCATCATCACCAGTACCTAAAGTGGTGACCACTAAAGCTTGGGTCTCGCCTCTAGTAAATAAACTAGAGCCGTGTGCACGAGGTAGAATGTCTAACTCACAAGTAATTTGTCTAACTTCATCAAGCTTTCGACCATCAATACGGCTTTTGTTCTTAATAATGTCACCACGAACAACATCTTTTTCAATGTCTTTAATAATAGTCGTGGCAGCTAAGACTTGATCATCTTCTACATTGTCAATGATAGAAGATCTGATTTCACTAAGCTTTTGGCTTCTTTCTTGTTTATCAACAAGGCCGTAGGCTTCACGAATAGGATCAGCAATTTTACCAGTGATATCTTTTTGAAGACCTTCATAAAATTCTGGAAGGCTTGGAACTTCAAAAGTTTTAATCTCTGTTTTTCCCGCAAAAGTTTGAACTTCCTTGATGAAGTTTTGGTAAAATTCATGACCAAAGTTCACGGCATCAAGCATCGTGCTTTCAGGAAGCTCTTGTGCTTCTGACTCCACCATTAAAACACCTTCTTCTGTTCCAGCTAGAACAAGATCAAGTTCGGAATTTTCCATCTCTTGAATCGTTGGATTAGCCACTAGTTGACCATCAATATATCCAACACGAGCAGCTCCAAGGGTTCCTGCAACCGGCAAGCCTGAAATTGCTAATGCAGCACCAGCAGCGTACATTGCGATCACATCAGGATCAACCGTTCCGTCATAAGAAAGAACAGTAAGAATTACCTGAGTTTCATTTTTAAAATTTTTATGAAATAAAGGTCGAATAGGTCGATCAATTAAACGACTAATTAAAGTCTCACGTTCAGTTGGTCGAGCCTCTCTTTTAAAAAATCCACCTGGAATTTTTCCAGATGCATAATATTTTTCCTGATAATTAACCGTTAGTGGAAAAAAATCGATATCAGGTTTTTGTGACTTTGCTGCACAAATATTAGCCATTACCATGGTCTCACCACAGTAAACTACAACTGATGCGTCAGCTTGTTTGGCTATTCGATTAGTTTCAAGTGTGATTTGTTGGTTACCCAACGTAAAGGTATGTTCTATTTTCATTTTCCTCTTTTCTACCTACAACTAAGAAAAAGCTTTTACTTTTTTCTTAGCTTTAATTTGTCTGCTACTTCTGTGTACTTTCCAACATTCTTCTTCTTTAAATACGCCATCAATCTATTTCTTTTACCAACCATCATGAGCAGACCTCTTCGAGAATGAAAATCCTTCTTATGAACTTTGATATGTTCTGTTAACAGATTAATTTTCTGAGTGAGAAAAAAAATTTGTGACTCCGGAGAACCGGTATCATTTTCAGCACGCGCTATATCGTTAATTTGTATATCCGACATCAATACTCCTTTCAAAGTAAACATCATTTGTCCAGGATGTCGCCCAGATCAAATGGAAATCAAGTTGGTATCTAAATCATTTATGCTTGAAAAATCAAGGATATTCTCATAATCCACGGAGTGGTCCATTGAAAACTCTCCTATTTTCAGTCTTTTTATATAAGATGCATAACCTTTATCTCCCATAGAAGAGGCTAAATCGGAGGCAAAGGCCCTAACATAAAAACCTGTTTGGCATTCAAGCTCAATTCCTATTTCGGAGGGATTAGAGTATATGACCCTCAAAGAGCTAATGGATACTAGTTTATATCGCTCTTCCATCTCTTCATTATTTCTCGCTAATTGATAAAAATTTTTTCCTTTTTTTTTATGAGCAGAAAAATTTGGAATTTTTTGCTGGTAAGTTCCTATAAATTTTTTGATGTGATGAATTCGATCTTGAAGATCATGAGAGACTGGTTCTAAAGAAGTGTATCGGCCCTCTGAGTCAAGAGTTGGGGTCGTTGCACCAAAGCGCACTTGGACTTCATAGCTTTTATTGGAAAGATGTATTTTAGGTATCAGCTTTGTCGCTTTGTTAATTCCAATTAATAAAATACCAGAGGCTAAAGGATCAAGTGTTCCCGCAAAACCTATTTTATGAAATTTATAACGAAATTTTAATTTTCGAATAACGCCAAAAGACTCGACGCCTTCTGGCTTATTGACCACTAACCAGCCATTAGATGTGAATTTTTGTTTCATCGCTTCTAAAGTGAGTCGAGAAGTGATTGTACTTTTAAAGAATCTTGGAACGTTTGATCAAAGATGAGAGAGACCTTAGGGGTATACTTACTTGTTAAAGTATTCGCAATTAAGTTTTGAATACCATGTAAGTAGAGTTTGTTAAAATGAGTAAACTCTTCTTCAGTAATATTATGAATTAAAAAAATTTTTGCAAATCGAAGATCTTTACTCACTTTCACACTTGTAATCTCGAAGCGTAGTTTGGGAAATTTACTAAGATAGTCTCGGTGAGTAACGAGGTATTCGGATACTAATCGTTTAATTGAGAGTTCAATTTTTTTGGTACGAAAACTCGGTTTGTTGTCCACACTATAATTCTTTTTGAACTTCCTTAGTTATATAAAACTCAATTTCATCTTTTACTAAGATATCAGAGTAATCTTTAAAGGAGATGCCGCACTCATAGTTTTCACGGACTTCTTTGACATCATCTTTGAAGCGCTTAAGTGTTCCTACTTCCCCCTCATGAATGATCTTACCTTCACGAACAAGTCTAATTTTTGCAGAATTTGAAACATAGCCGTTGGTAACGAAACAACCAGCAATTGTACCAAATTTTGATGAACTAAAGGTATCTCTAACCTCTGCGTGACCAATGATTTCTTCTTTTGTATCAGGAGTTAGGAGGCCTGATAGCATTTTCTTCATATCATCAATTAATTCATAAATAATTGAATAATAGCGAATATCTACTTTGTCTCTCTTTGCTATGGTACGAGCTTGTGGGATCGCACGAATATTAAATCCGATTACGACACCTTGAGCAGAATTAGCTAAGCTCACATCACTTTCGTTAATCGCACCAATGGCATTATGAATAACGTTAATTTGGACTTCATCATTTCCTACTTTTTCTAGAGAGGCTACAATCGCTTCTAATGATCCCTGCACGTCTGCTTTGACGATAATAGGTAGTTTCTTTACCTCTCCTTTAGAAACATTAGCCATCATTTCTTCTAAAGAAGATTTAGTTACAGATGCTGTGTTTTCTAATTTTTTTTGTTCTTTAACTTTTTCGGTAATATCTTTTGCAGTTTCTTCGTTGGGCATCACATACATGACATCACCAGCTTGGGGAACTGAGTCAAAGCCTAAAACCTCTACTGGCATTCCTGGAGGGGCAGTCTTCACTCTTCTTCCTTCTTCATCCATAAGAGCACGAACACGACCAAAAGCAGAACCACAAGTAAAGTGATCTCCCTCTTTTAAAGTACCATTTTTGATAATAACTGTGGCAACCGAACCTTTACCTGTTTCTATTTTTGATTCTACAACAATTGCTTCCGCTAGTTTGTTATGTTCGACATTCAAATTCAAAATTTCAATTTGCAGAAGAATATTATCTAAAAGTTTATCGAGATTGGTTTTTTTAACAGCTGAGATTTCTGTCTCTAACACATCCCCGCTATAACTTTCTACAACAACTTCATGACTTAATAAATCATTACGGACAATGTTGGGATCCACGTCAGGTAAGTCCATTTTATTAATTGCAAGAACAATAGGTACGCCTGCAGCTTTTGCATGAGAAATAGCTTCAATCGTTTGAGGCTTTACACTGTCATTAGCAGCAACTACTAAAACAACCACATCAGTTAAGCTAGCACCACGAGAACGAATATTAGAAAATGCTGCATGACCAGGAGTGTCTAAAAAAGTAATAGGATTTTTTTTATGTTGAATTTGATAGGCGCCAATATGCTGTGTAATTCCACCCGACTCTCGAGCAGTGACATTGGTATTTCTTAAAGCATCTAAAAGTGATGTTTTTCCATGATCGACGTGACCCATCACTGTAACGATTGGAGGTCGAGCTTTAATATTTGAGTTCGATGTTTTTTGTAGATTGGAAATTTCATCTTTTAAACTAATGGCCTCTTCTCTTTTAGGAGTATGGCCAAATTCGGTAACAATTAATTCGGCAGTATCGCCATCAATATATTGGTTAGCTGTAGCCATCACACCACTTTTCATCAAAGACTTTACTACATCTCCAGTTTTTTCAGACATACGACTAGCTAATTCCTGAACAGAAATTTTTACAGGAATATCAACTTCACGGACAATCTTTTGAGAGCTTGTTAAATTAGGTTTAAATTTTTTATTTTGTTTTTCACGATTTCTTTTTGTTTTAGCCAAGCTTGGCATCTTTTCATAATCTGGCTCCTCTTCTAAGATATTATTCACTGATATTGAGGACAGTTTTTTTTGAAAGGCAGTCGTGTTGAGTGTAAGTTTTTTACGAGGTGTAGCTCCACTAGCAGTACCTGTGGCAGGACTTTTGGGTGGGGGTGTTGTAGTCTTATTATCTTTTGTCATAAATATAATTCTTAGCTACTAAGATAAATCTCCCTGGCATCCATAATTATTTTTTCAGCAATAGATTTTTCAACTCTTTTTTGAAGAATACCCTCTTTGCCAACTAATTCATCAGTTGCTAGATCTGCTAAGTCTTGTCTAGTAAGAATTTTATTCTCAATCAAAGTTGCGAGCATCTTATGATCTAGCTCAGCTATAGCTTTCATATAATCATCTAAGCTTGACTCTTGAATTAGTTTTTCTAATTCTGCTTTTTCATTGGCCATATGTTGAGAAGCGCGATTATAGATCTCTGCTGCTAACTCACCGTCAAAACCTTCGATTTTCTCAATATCCGTCACAGAAGCATCAGCAATTTTTTCTATACTTGTGTATCCCTCGACCACTAATAATTGTGCAATCATATCTTCGAGATCCAACTTCTCTGCGAATAAAGTAGTAATTTTTTTAAATTCCTCTTGGCGTCTTTCTGCATCCTCTTTTTCCGTAAGGATATCAATCTCCAAACCTGTTAATATAGAGGCTAATTTAACATTTTGACCACGACGACCAATCGCAATACTTAATTGATCTTCTGGTAACACTACTTCCACACGATTGGAGTCTTGAAATTCATTTACTTTCGCTACTTGGGCTGGAGCAATTGCGTGCTGAACGTAAATGGATTTAACATCATTCCAATTAACAATATCAATCTTCTCTCCTTGGAGTTCATTAACAATAGCTTGAACACGAGAACCTCTCATTCCCACACAGGCGCCAACAGGATCAATAGATTTATCGTTTGCGCGAACAGTAATTTTTCCTCGGCTTCCCGGATCTCGAGCAACAGATAAAATTTCAATTTGTCCTTCATAAATTTCTGGGACCTCTTGAACAAAAAGTTTTGCCATAAATTGAGGGTGGGT
The DNA here is from genome assembly GCA_902522585.1 of uncultured Alphaproteobacteria bacterium. Lineage (GTDB taxonomy): Bacteria > Pseudomonadota > Alphaproteobacteria > HIMB59 > HIMB59 > HIMB59. The sequence goes on along the minus strand of CABYWI010000001.1, from coordinate 50,657 downwards.
TCTTGATAAAAATATCTGATGACCTTTAGCTTCTTCCTTAATATCAAAGAAATAAGCTCGAATACGATCCCCAGTTTTAAAATTTTCTCTAGGAATTAATTCATCTTTACGTAAAAAGCCCTCAGCTTTTCCTAAGTCAACGATGATATTTCCAAACTCAATTCTTTTCACGATACCAGATAAAACTTCTCCAACACGATCTTTGAAGTCATTAAATTGTCTTCTCTTTTCCGCTTCACGAACTCGAGAATAAATAACTTGTCGAGCCATATTTGCAGTCACACGACCAAAATTAACAGCAGGAAGAGGAATTGTTACTTGCTTTCCAACTTCTGCATTAACATCATATTTCTTTGCTAGATCTAGAAGTATTTGATTAGATTGTAAAACGGGGTCTATAGTTTCTACTACATCTTTAATATGGGACATGGAAATATTTCCCGTAAAACGATCTATGGAAGCTTTAATATTATTTTCCATTCCATATTTTGATTTTCCAATTATTTCAAAAGACTCTTCAAGAGCCTCCATTACGATATCCATTTCGATGCCCTTCTCCTGAGAGACGACTTCGGCAACTTTCAAAATTTCTGTGTTATTTAGCATTTATCTTTTCTAGTTAAAAAAAAAGGCGGGATAACCCACCTTCTCTCTTGTTGGTTAATAATTTTTAAGAACGCTAAAATAGAATAATTTATGATTTTTGTCTAAGGCTTTTTTCTCAAATTTCGTATCTAAAGCGTTATATTCATTGTATTTCCAAGAATTAGGACTGATATTATCCATCCGATATCCTTGATCCTGTAATAAAACTAGGGCATCTAAAAAATAATCACCATGATCAGTAGCAAAATGAATATAGCCATTTTTCTTTAACTTTGGGCTCAACGTTTGAAGTAACTCACCATTAAAGGTTCTTCTTCTTTTATGTTTTGTTTTAGGCCAAGGATCAGGAAAGAAAACTCGAATGCCATCAAAGTATTTAGCTGGAATATAAGGGAGAATATCTTGAATGTTTAGATGAAAGGCAAAAAGGTTCTTAAGAGAATTTTCCTTAGAGTTACGAATAGCACGAAGAACACCATCGGCAAAAATATCACAACCAATATAATTAATTTCTGAATAAAGCTTTGCATCAGTACTTATTTTTTCACCATCTCCAATGCCTATTTCTAAAACCCTCGGTTTCTTAATTTGTTTAAAAAAATCTTTTGATGGAGGAACTAAATATTTTTGAAATTGTTCGAGTCGAGAAAAAGATTTGCCTTTTTTTCTTCCAAAATATTTATTTTTTGACTCGAACATATACCCAACTAGAAATTAAAACTAAAAGTAACAAGCTAATAACATAATATATCGTTGATGAACAATTTTTAATTTGATTACTGGGATTATATGAATAATAAAAGTAACCTCGTTGATCGTTATCGATACGATGGTAAATGATTCCATTGGGTTGGATAACAGCTGAAGCTCCTGAAGGAGTTGATCGAATAAGAGTTTTTTGAAATTCAACACTGCGAATTAAAGAATTTGCTAAATGCTGTTGTGGGCCATACCATTTGCCAAACCAAGAATCATTAGATATTTGTATCACCAAATCTGACAGACAAATATTTTCATTGATTGATTGGTATTCGAATATTGACTCAAAGCAAATCATGGGAGTTGCCTTTACTTGATTGGGTAAGGTAATTAAAGATTGATCTTTGCCAGGAACATAATTCATCCCTAAATTTAAAAATCGACTAACTAAAGGCTTTACCCAAGGTACATATTCTCCAAATAGAACTAGCTTTTGTTTATCATAGTACTGTTCAATGACTCCCATCTCATTCAATACATAAAGACGATTATAAAGCAGGACATCATTTTCTATAGCACTTGAGCCTAAGATTAATTTTTGATTATTTCCAAGAATACTACCTAATCGTTTTAACAATCCTGGTCGATTATTCAGATCAATTGGAAGAGAGCCCTCTGGCCAAATAATAATATCGGCCTCAGGTCTTGATTGCAGCGCTTCAAGAGTTAATTGCTCATATTTTTCAAGATTTTCAATTACATCATAATTAACCAATGACTCATAAATATTAGGCTGAATGACTAAAAAATTTACTGCTGCCTCACCATCCTGAAAATTAGGTTGTTGTTTAATAAAGCCGACAAGAAAAGAAAAAATTACAAGTATACTTGTTATATAAAGGCTGAGGCGTTTCCCATTAATTAAAAAAAATAAAATCAAACCAATAACTAAGTGAATGATTAAGCCTAAACCATAAACACCTACAATAGGTAGAGATTTAAGTACAAAAATATTTTTAAAATATATGATTGCAGAAGGGTTCCATGGAAAACCACCAATGATAAATTCTTTTAATAATTCTGTGATACATAGACTTAAAGGCAATAAAAAAGGTAATAAACTTTTTTCTCGAAAAAAATAATAGATTAATTGAATAGATCCTAAATGAAGGAATGCAATAAATCCTGCAAGAAAAGAAATTAAAATTAATCCTAAGATTAAATAGCCCCAACCCCCTGAAGAAAAGGATTGAATAATCCAAATCAAGCTAATGAATTGAATTAAATAAAAAAAAATAAAAATATGTTTTAACTTAAAAGTTCGATCAATTAATAAAATATAAAAAAAAAATGTTATTCCAATCCAATAAAAAAGAGATAATCCAAATGGTGGCAGTGATAAAAGGATTAGTAATGCACTGATGACAATAATTAAGAATTGTCGAGAAAGAAACAAAGACAAACTATTGAGGTTTAACACCATGAACAATTACTTCTAAAATTTTTCTAGAAGAAACTTTATGTATGGTGAATGATAATTTTTTATTTATAGCAAATTTTTCTTTTTTCTTAGGAATACGACCAGCTAAATTAAATATAATTCCTCCAATAGTACCGACATCTTCTTTTAACTCATCTGGAATTGAAATATCAAACTCTCTTTCAAAATCGTCAACTAACATTGCGGCATCCATGACAAGATTATTATTTTTTAGGTCATACATCGGAGCTTCTTCTTTGTCATGTTCGTCTTCAATTTCACCAACAATCTCCTCCACAAGATCCTCAATGGTCACCAAACCAGCAACACTATTGAATTCATCCATAACAATCGCAAGATGAATGTTTTGTTTTTTCATTTTTTGAAGAAGATTAAAAACAGGCGTCGCTGAGGGGATAAACAACACCTCTCGTAAAAGGCTCTTAATCTTGAATGATTTATTATTGATTTTCTTGAATAAATCCTTGATGTGAACCATTCCAAGACAGTTTTCAAGCTCTCCTTTTACTACCGGCATACGCGAGTGGGCCTCTTTGTTAATAATTTTAATTAAATTTTCCTTATCGATTTTTTCATCAATAAAAATGATTTCGCCCCTAGGAACCATGACATCATCTACGGTTTTTTTGTGAACTTTTAAAAGGTTATTGAAAATCTTTTTTTCTTCATGTCTAGCAACGCCAGAGCTATCCGATGTTGATGAAATCAAATCAATTATTTCTTTTTTAAACCTATCATCTTGGATAAGGTCTTTAATCAGGGAAATAGCTATATTTTTTTTAATCTTCATGAACTTTTTTTAATCCTAACATTAACATAAATGTATTCTCTAAAAATCTCATATTAGATCGAGATTGTTTATCATAATGGGTATAACCAAAAAGATGAAAAAGACCATGGCCTACTAACATAAAAAAATTCTGAGCATTAATCGTTTGGTTCTTGTTTAGAATATAGCTATCTGCAATAGCAATATCACCAGAGGCATGCTCATCGGGAAAAGAAAGAACATCAGTCACTTTATTCTTTTTTCTAAATTCTTTATTTAAAACTTTTATTTCCTCATTAGAGACAATTTTAATTGTAATCATTGTTTGGTCTTCATTTTGATGCAGAATTTGAAAGTATTCTGATAATTTTTTAAGTCGATCTTTAGAATCTCGTAAAAATTTTTTAAGATGGATATCACCAATAAATTCAATTTCAAATTTTTTGTTTTTAATTTTCAAAATTACTTATCGTAGGCGTTTATTATTTTTTCAACTAAACTATGACGGCACACATCACTACTGTTTAAATGTACAAAGCCAATATCTTTAACTTTTTCTAATTTTTCCATCGCATCCTGCATTCCGCTTTTCGCATTATCAGGTAAATCTTTTTGACTTAAGTCACCTGTAATAACCATTTTTGAGTCTTGACCTAATCTTGTTAAAAACATTTTCATTTGAGTCGATAAAGTATTTTGTGCTTCATCTAAGATAATAAAAGACTTATTCAAAGTTCGGCCTCTCATAAAAGCCAATGGAGCAATTTCAATTAAATTATTAACCATTTTTCTATCAATTTCCTCTCCGGGCATCATCTCATAGAGAGCGTCATAAAGTGGCCTTAAGTAAGGATCAATTTTTTCTTTCATATCACCCGGTAAAAATCCTAATCGCTCTCCTGCTTCCACAGCTGGTCTGGAGAGAATAAGACGGTTAATCTTTCCTTCGACAAATAAACTTACAGCATACGCAACAGCCATATAAGTCTTACCTGTTCCCGCTGGCCCAACGGCAAAAACTATATCTTTTGTTCTCATTTGTTTTAGAAAAATTTCTTGGTTTTTTGTTTTTGGATAAATAGTTTTTAATTTGGTAGTAATTTGGAATTTTTGATCTTGTTCAATTTGTTCTTTAATGTAAGAAGGCTTAGCTAAATCGATATTATTTTCAATTTCTTCAGGGGTAATATCTTTGTTTTTTAATTTTTGATATAGGCCTTGAATAATAAAATAAGCTTTTTCTACGGGGTCTCGATTTCCTTTAATCGAAAGTAAGTTACCTCGACTGTATAATTTTACTTTAAACTTATCTTCTAAAACTTTGAGGTTCTTATCATGGTAGCCAAATAAGCTAGAAAGAAATTGATTATCTTCAAACTCTAATTTTTTTTGGTGGAGCGAAATACTTGAAGTAGCCATTAAGCCCTCTCTCCTAATAAAGAATGGATAAGTGCCTCTTTAATTTGCACAGGAACAATCTGTCCTATAATTTTTTTTTCTCCTTGTAGCGCTACACTTTGATTAAATTCTGACTTACCTTTGACTTGACCCTCATGTTTACCCGAGCCATCAATCAAAACCTGAACGGTTTTTTGAATAAATTTTTTGTTATATTCCAGTTGTTGTTCATTCAAAAGTGCCTGAGTATGTGCTAAGCGTTCATCTAAAATTTCGTCGCTAATAAGCTCTTTGTTGGCAGCTGGAGTTCCAGGTCGAGGGCTATACTTAAATGAATAAGAATTCATGTATTTAACTCTTTGGATTAGGTCAAGAGTGTCTTCAAAATCTTGATCAGTTTCTCCAGGAAAACCAATAATAAAATCTGAGGAAAGAGCAATATCAGGCTTTGCTTTCCTTACTTTTTCAATAATTTCAAAATAATAATCACGGGTATGTTTGCGGTTCATTAATTTTAAAACGTTATCAGATCCTGATTGAACAGGTAAATGCAGACATGGCATAAGCTTTTCATTTGTACCATGAAGTTGAATTAAATCATCCGTCATATTAATAGGATGACTAGTTGAGTAAGTAATACGCTCTACCCCAACAATTTCAGAGATTATGTTAATTAGAGATGCTAGTGATTGCGACTGACCAGTTGCATTGATACCGTGATAAGCATTTACATTTTGACCTAATAGAGTGAATTCTACAACACCTAAGTCAACAAGTGCTTTCACTTCATCTACTAATTCATAAATACTTCGAGAATACTCTGCACCTCTTGTGTAAGGAACTACACAGAAATGGCAGAATTTATCGCAACCTTCTTGAATTGTAATGAATGCAGATTTACTGTTATGGTTTCTTTTTATTAAGTTAAGGGTATCAAATTTTTCAACTGCATCAAATTCAGTGATAGCTGTCATAGAAATTTCTTCTTTTTTTAAAAATGTATTGAGCGATTGAATAGACTGAGGGCCAATCACTAAGTCCACATAAGGAGCGCGTTGTTGAATAAGCTCGCCCTCAGCTTGAGCGACGCATCCCGCTACAATTACTTTTTGGTCTTTTTTACCTTTTTTATTAATCCTCCCTAAGTCAGAGAATGTTTTTTCCGTAGCTTTTTCTCGTATATGACAGGTATTGAGTACAATATAATCTGCATTAAAAGAGTCGTCAGTTGGTTGGATGTTATTAGCAAGAAAAATATCTTTCATCTTATCAGAGTCATAGACATTCATCTGACAGCCGAATGTTTTAATAAAGAAATTTTTATGTTTTGGCATTAAGAGTTTTTGCAAACAGTATTGCGTTTTGCAAAGAAGAAGGGTTTATAGGATTGCTCCCATAGTAATTTTTTCTTTCATTGTAGGCTTTATAGCCTAATTTTTCATAAAGTTTAATAGCAAATTTATTCATGGAACTGACCTCTAGGAATATTTTTAGTGATTTCTCATTGATTTTTAATATTTTTTCAAGCTCTTTCATTAAGTTTGAGGCAAAGCCTTTATTTCTAAATTTTGGCAAAATGGCAATATGTAAAATTTCAAACTCATCGACATCTTGACTTTGGTAAAGATAGTGCCCTATTAGAATACCAATAAATTTGCTATCTAAAATTAACTCTATGTTGAGACTTTTCTTGTTATCAAAGTGTTCGCAAAAGGAGTCTTTGCTCCAAGTAATTTCTAAAGGTTCTTTATATTGAATTAATAAATCTGGGGATATCGTTTTTTGAAAAATGTAAGTCAAGTTAAAAGTTTACCATAAAACAGTAAGACGTTCTTTACTTTTAAAAGACTTATGCCAATATGCATTTTTATTTTTATGTCTACAAATCAAAAACTTTATATAAAAAAAAACTCCCGTATTCATTCATCTGGTCTTTTTGCAAAGTTTAACATTAGTTCAGGTACTAGAATTATTGAATATCGAGGCTTAAAAATAACAAAAGCTCAATCAGATAAAATTGCTGACGTTCATATTGAAGCTAACAAAAAAGCTAAAACGGTTGGGTCAGTTTACATTTTTACACTAAATCAAAAATACGATATCAATGGAAAAGTATCGTGGAATTTAGCTAAATATATTAATCATTCCTGCGATCCAAATTGTGAAACTGATATAATTAAAGGAAGAATTTGGATTAGTGCAATTAAAGATATTAAAAAAGGGGAAGAACTGTCATATGATTATGGTTATGACATGTACTCTTTCGATGATCACCCTTGTAGATGTGGATCTAAAAACTGTATTGGGTATATTGTTCGAAGCAATCTCAGATGGAGACTTAAAAAAAAATTAATGGAAAAGAGAAAGTGAATAATAAACAAAAACTTCATATAATTTATTGAACTTTAGCTATGGATTTTAAAAATCGTAATATTGTAGGTGCTTTTTGGTGTTCAATTGAGGGCTTGAAAATTTTATTTAAAGAAAAAGCAGCAAGAAGAGAACTTTTATTATTTCCCTTATCTGTGGTGTATATAATAGTTTTTCAACCAGCTGTTTTATTTATGGTATTACTTTTAGTTCTACCCCTACTAATAATAAGTATTGAGGCTATAAATACCGCAATTGAATATATCTGTGATGAAATCACCATGGACGAGTCAAACAAAATAAAAAAAGCAAAGGATCTTGGTTCAGCTGCAATATTTTTATCTCTCACGGCTTATGGAGGAGTTTTTATCATAGGTTTGTTTTATTAATAGAAGATTTGCCTATTGAAAAAAATAAAAGCTGTTTATCTTAAAAAAATTTAATAATTACTTTGAGGATCATCCTTACAGGTGTGGTACTTGAGATTGTGTTGGCTTTATAGTAAGAAGTAACTTACGTTGGCGCATAAGAAAAAAATTAGCCAAAAAAAAAATTTATTTCGAAAATAATATATTTTTAAACTAAATTGTTTGGAATAATTACATAGTGTATTGACAGAACAATTCCAGCAGATATAGCTAAACCAAATATCATTTTTAAAAAATCTTTACCTATAATTGGGAATACATATTTTCTAAGGTTGGTTTTATGGTGAGTGGCTATTGCCAATTCTCTACCGCATAATAGTCCAACAAAAACCCATGTAGTTGACATAGGTAAATCGTTTAATTCTTTAAAAAAATACAGAACTGCACAGTATACTAAGTCTATTATTGTACATGATCTTGCATATCTAGTGCCTGTTTTTTCTAAAACAATTTTTTGAATCGGCCCTCCCTCTCTCCAGAAAATGTAATAAATAAGAATTACAAAATAAACCATTACCAAAATAAATAGCGTTGGATCTATTTTTCTCGGTAAATATACTGCTATATTTGCAACGTCGTGCATTAACCACGTGGCCCAAAGAAAGCCTGAAGCTACCCATTGTGAATTTCTCCAAAAAGCTTGTCTTTTAGGGTCTGTAATTTCATCATCTTTTTCGTTAATGTATTTAGAAACTACAAACCAAACAATATATGCAGCTGAGGCTGCAATTGCATATCCTACAATACTTTTGAGTAAAACTTTTTCTAAAATAACTGTAGAAGCAAAAGCAGATAATACTAAAAATGTAGTTGATACCGGTATACCGACACGTGTTAACATAACTAATACAAGAGGAGCAACGGCGTGATACCATTGAATTTCAATATATGGAATTTTATTTAAGCGACCAAAAGTTATATCACCATCATAGACTATCCATCCGTATGTAAGGGTTACAACAAGTACAACAGAGGCTGCAGTAGCTAAAACATACCATTTATACCACTTTTTTTTCGCAGCAATAAAAGTACCAAGTGTTTGTATAGAGTCATTACCAAAGACAGAGAGCGCTGCTAAAGAAAAGCCTATTACAGTGTAAACAAAAGATAACTCCATGCGAATCTCCTCATTATATGGGTTACGATTATATGATCCTTATATACAGATGTAATTTTATTACAATATTAAAAAATAAAAAAAATTTTTTTTTTGTTATAGCCCTTTTTTAATAATGCAAATATTGCATGATCATGTTGTTTTAACTCTCCAATTTTGGAAGCGAACTAAAATCTTTTTGGTTATAAGCACATAAACTATTCTTACAGCAGCATTCGTATAAAAAATCATCATACCCATAGCTGCCGCAGGAGCTATATCTCCAGCATCATCCATATTTAGAACTGCCACAGAAGCTAGAGTTGTTTTTGAGCTGTATAGGAAAACTACTGCCGATACAGTAGTCATAGCGTTAACAAAAAAGTAAATTCCTATTTCAAATATAGCTGGAAGGCTAATGGGTACCGTGACACGAAAAAAGGTTTTATAAAAAGGTTGTTTTAGTGATGATGAGACATGCTCAAATTCATTGTCTATTTGCTTCAAAGATGTGAGGGCTGTTAAATGAGAAACTGTATAAAAGTGTGTAATAGTACAAATGACCAATATAGCCATCGTTCCATACAAAAAGTTCAAAGGATTATCTGGATGATTAAAAAAGAAAATGTAGGCAAGTCCTAAAACTAATCCAGGTATGGCCATAGGCATCATTGATAATAAGTGAAGTATCGAGCGTCCCGTTTTAAGGCTTCTAGCCTTTTCAACAAAATAGGCGCCCGCAAAAACAGCAATGGTTCCAAAGACGGCAGTGTAAGATGCCATTCGAATGGAATTATAATAAGAGTCCCAGCCTCCTCCATCCATGAGATCAAATTGATAGTTCTTTAATGAAAGAGTTAAATTATATGGCCAAAAAGTAACAAGACTTGCATACAAACACATCCCTAAAATAGTTAAGATTAGTGCTGAAATTAAAGAACAATAGCCAAACATAATTCTATCAAAAGTTTTGCTCTCATTGGGCTCATGTACAACAGAACGAGAGGTTAATATTGCCACTTGTTTTCGTTGCACTATGCGATCTACTGCAAATGCTATAAGAGCGGGAAAAACTAGGACCATACTCACAACTGCTCCCATTTCAAAATTTTGTTGACCGATTACTTGCTTGTAAACATCTACTGCAAGGACGTTATAGTTACCGCCTATAACTTTAGGAATTCCAAAATCTGTAATGACTAAAGTAAAAACTACAAATGCTGCACTTATCACACCATATTTTGCAGAAGGTAGTGTAACAGTAAAAAAAGTTCGAATAGATTTCGAACGTAAAACTTTAGCTGCTTCGTATAGTCTTGCGTCTCCTATTGAAAGTGCCGTCACAATTATAAGTAATGCATGAGGGAAGGTATAAAAAACCTCAGCGATTATAATTCCAATAGGACCATAGATTTCGTAGCCCATTAATAATTCTCTAAATATTCCTTGCTTACCAAATAAGTAAATAAGTGAAATACCAGACAATAATGAAGGAACCAAGATAGGTATCATTGCAATTGAGCGGAACACTCCCTTCCCTGCCATACGACTCTTGGTCAAAGCGTACGCAAAGACAAAGGCAAGAGAAATAGTAATGACCATTGTCACTATGGAGACAAATAAACTGTTATAGATTGAGTAAACTAATGAACTATTTTCAAAGTAACTTTGATAGTTTTCAAGACCAATAAATTCGCCATCTTTATTTTCAAAGCTTTTTGATAGTATGGCATACATTGGAAAAGCCAGCGAAATTAAAATATAAAACCCAATGATTGAAATGAAAAATAAAGTTAAATAATCGTCTCTACTTTTTTTCATATTAAAAATTAATCTTTAACAATTTTAATTGCATGCGGTTGAAGAGAGATATTAATTGAAGCGTTTGTTTGAATATTATTATTTTGAATGTATTCAGAAGCAATATTACAAAGAACAATGGCCTTATCAGAATCAAAGTTTACCTCAATATGCCCTCTAATATTAGAGCCCAAAAATTCAAGTTCTTTAATAGTTCCGCTTAAAATATTTTTATCTTCTCCGCTATTAGAAATTTTAATATCTTCTGGTCTTATTGTTACCGTTGAAACATCATCATTGATGTTATCATTGCACTCTAAGACAGATCCGTGAATCTCTATTGAATTTGAAGATATTTTTTTTGCCTTAAATAAATTTGTGGTCCCTATAAAATTTGCAGAAAAAGCGGTTGTGGGCTTAGAATAAATATCTTGAGGCGATCCTTCTTGTTCAATAACGCCATTATTCATTAGAATAATTCGATCCGCCATAGTTAATGCCTCTTCTTGGTCGTGTGTGACCATGATAGTGGTAACCCCAAGTTGCTTTTGAAGATTTTTTATCTCTAATCGTAGATGCTGTCTTACTTTGGCATCCAGAGCAGATAAAGGTTCATCTAGTAATAATAAACCAGGGGAAGGCGCTAGAGCTCTAGCTAAAGCAACACGTTGTTGTTCACCCCCTGATAATTGAGCAGAATATTTATTAATATGATCAGACAGCCCAACTAGTTTTAATAATTCGTCAACTCGACTATCAATTTCATTTCTATTTTGTTTTCTTGTTTTTAAACCAAAGGATATGTTGTCTTTAACAGTTAAATTTGGAAATAAAGCATAAGACTGAAATACAATTCCAAAGTCTCTTTGATCTGGGGGTAGTAAGGAAATATCATTATTATTTTGTTGAATCGTTCCTTCTGATTGACTTTCTAATCCAGCTATTACACGCAGGAGGGTTGTTTTACCACATCCTGAGGGACCAAGAATACAAACAAACTCTCCCTCATTTACATCAAAATTAATATTATTAAGAGCTTGAAATTTACCGAAGTATTTAACTACGTTTTTAACTGATAAATATTGATCCATAATTTTTAAAAGAATAAAAAGCTTACAAAATTAATTGTAAGCTTTTTATATAAGATATTTATTTAGCTTTTAGGCTCAGACTTAGAATCATATCTTCTTTGCCATTCGGCAAGGATATCTTTTCTATTTTTAGCAGCGTACTCAAAATCATTTTTGATCATTGCTTCTAATAAGCCCTCTGGAAAGTGTTTAACTGGTTTTGCAACACCAGGCATACCAACAACAGCATAAGCATCGTTGTACATTTCCATAGCTTTTCTTGAAATAGACCAATCAGCTAGTGTTTTAGCAGCTTCTAAATTAGAAGTACCTTTAATGATAGCTGTTGCTTCCATCTCCCATCCAACACCTTCAGCTGGAACTATGATTTCAATTGGTGCACCTGCTTCTTTAGATCTTGCGCCTCTAAATGCAAACGATACTCCAATTGGAACCTCTCCTGAAGCTGCTTGCTTACAAGGTTTAGATCCTGAGTGTGTGTAATGAGATATATTTTTGTGAAGTCTATCCATATAGTCCCAACCACCATCTTCACCAAAGATTTGTAACCAGCTAGATACATCTAAGAAGCCTGTTCCAGAAGAATTTGGATTTGGCATTGCTACATGACCTTCATAAACAGAGTTAGTTAAGTCTTCCCAAGAACCAGGCATTGGTAAGCCATACTTTTCTGCTTCAATGGTGTTAACACAAACCGCTGCAACCCATGCGTCCATTCCTGTCCAAGAAGGTGGATTTGCTGAGTCACGGAATTTAGGATCAAGTTGGTCTAAACCTTTAGGTGCATAAGGTTCGAACATACCTTCAGATTTCATAAGCATTGCACTTGTTCCAGCTAAGCCCCAAATTATATCAGCTTGAGGGTTATCTTTTTCAGCTAAAAGTTTTGCAGTAATGATACCTGTTGAGTCTCTAACCCAGTTAATTTCAATATCTGGATGATCTTCGTTGAATGTTGCCGCATACTTTTTTAAATCTTCTGCTTCAACCGCTGTGTAAACAGTGAGTTCAGTTTTAGCCATCAATGATGCTGAACTAAATATGAAGACAGTAAAGATTAAAAAGAGATTTTTAATTTTTGCCATTACATTTCCTCCTTAATAATGATTAATTAGTATAAATCTAATTTAGTTATGTTAAAGATTTATTACTTTTGAACTGTTTATAACTGCCCAAAAAGTAGAAATTGTTGAAATATGTATAGAAAAATTAAGGGAATTTTGTTTGATTTTGATGGTGTAATAGCTGAATCCGAGCAGATATGGTTTGGCACAGCATTAGTTACTCTCAAAAAAATGGGGATAAAGTATGACAGAAGCATCAAACAAAAATCTACTATCGGAATTATTTCAGAACATTTATTCCAAAAGCTAATTCTAGAGGAAGATTACAATCTCACTCAAGTCATGAGGAACTATAAGAAAGAATTAAAAATAGCATTTGATCAGCATAGTCCAAAAATTTATCCTCATTTGAAAAAGTTTATTCGTTCCACAAATTTAAAAATAGGCATTGTCTCTAATGCCCATACTAACCACATAATAAAGGTCTTAAAAAAAAATAATCTTTTTCAGTTTTTTAAAGGAAGCATTACATCTTGTACTGGAAAAATACCATACAAGCCCTTTAAAGATGGTTATGTCATTGGTTCGAAGAAACTAGGTCTTAAAACAAATGAAGTTTTAGTTATTGAAGACTCTGATGTGGGCATTGAAGCAGCATTAAAGGCTAAGGTACAGAAAGTTTTACGCCATACCAATCATGACAAAAACTTACCAAAAAAAATTAAACACCGTGTTCCAAAGTTAATGGGATATAAAGATTTTGGAAAATTGTTTTAGATTAACCTGCAGCTATTCTGATAATTATACAGCCAACTACAACTAGAGCGGCAGAAATTACTTTTATTAATCCAAATTTTTCTTTCAAAAAATAAACGCCATATATTGAGGTAAATAAGATACTAATCTCTCTAAGTGCCGCAACTGATGGGACATTTACTTTTGTAAAAGCATACAGAATTGGAAGGTAGGCAAAAGTAACTAAGATGCTAGCTAATAATATTTTATATTTTTCTTTTAAGATAAACTGAAAAGGAATTTTCTTATCTTTGAAAAAAAGTACATAAGCGATATTAAAAGTTATACCCTCAATAGCAAACATATAGATTCCATAAGAAATCGCACTCTCTGATAGTCTTGCTCCTTTGGCATCTACAAGTGTGTAAACCACAATAGTGCTTGCTACCATTAGTGACAATCCAAGACCTTTAAAATTAATTTTTTTGTAGTTTCCTTCAGAAAAAATGAGGAAAAAAATTCCACAAATTAAAATTAATGCACCAATGTTATTGAGATAGCTAATTTCATCACCAAGCAACAAGGGTGAAATTACCAATAAGATTAACGTGGGGCTGCCTCGAGCAATGGGATAAGAAAAAGATATCTCTGAGTAGCTATACATTTTAATTAGGAAGATGTTGTAAAAAATATGAATAAATAAAGAAGTAGCCAAAAATATGTATGAACTTGGAGATGGTGGCTGGATAAAGAACAAAACAGGTATAAATAGAAAACTAGCAAGTAATAAAAAACTTCTTAAAAAAAGAACTTTATTATCTGATGTTTTTAATAAAACATTCCAAGTAGTATGGGCTACAGCAGTTAAAATAATAATTATAAAGAGAGTGACTGACAAAATTTCAACTAAATAGCTTTATGTAATTAGTAAAGCTTGTTTACAACATCCTCTGCAAATGCAAATCCAGTAGACATGCCGATCCCGGTAGTAACATTCGCAATGCAAATATTTTTATCTATCCAGTAATCAAGATAATCTTTTTTGCCTGAGGGATATTCCCCAACCCAGCGTTCAATTACATCATATTTACCTATTGGTAAAACTTGATCAAATTTGTTTAGAATGAGATTGTCTACAATTTCATTTTCAAATGGATAGTGGGTATCATTAGTATAGTGATGAGAGTCACCAATAGTAAGAGATCCATCTTTGCCTTGAACAACAATAACATGTATGCCGTTGTCTAATTCTGCACGACATTTTTTCTTAATAACTTTATCAAGTTTTTTTTTGGAAGGTAGATTTTCATATCCTGGATATCTCATTAAAGTTAAGTCAGCCATGATACCTCCAGGTAATTTAATTTTTTTCTTAGGCATTATTCGAAGCATATGCAATTTACTAGACTCAACTTTCCTTTTTTCAAAAACATCTCTACCTAAACCTTTTAAATGATTTCCGGGTGCCATTATTAATTTTTTAAATTGTATTTTTCTTTTTTGGGTAACGATATGCTGATGGGAAAAATCTAAGACTTCTTCTTTCCATAAAAAGTCAATTCCAATCGATTGTAAATATTTTGCTACAGCTGGAATAGCAAGTCTTGGCTCAATTCGAACTTCATCAGTGCTATATAGTCCGCCAAAATTGCGATTTTGTTTAAACAATGAACTTTGAGATGCCATTTCTTTTTTAGATAAAAGCCTGACAGTATTTCGAGGGTCAACTTTTAGATATTCCTCTAAAACTGGCATGCTTTCTTTATACTGAGCTAAAAGGTATAGACCTCGGTGATTGACCGTGATTTTAGCTTTTTTAGTAAGATCTAACCAAATGTCTCGAGACCTTAATGCTCTCTTTTGCATTAATTTTTGCCTAAGACCCGTAATAGTAATGAAACCAAAATTTCTAATTGAAGCGCCAGTACAAGCCTGGTGGCGATCAATAATCAAAATCTTTTTTACTCCTTTTTTATGAGCTGCTAATGCAACACCCATTCCAACTACCCCGGCGCCAACAATAACTAATTCATATTTAGTGTTGATCATTATTTTACCATGGTAAAGAGTAAGTTTTCATATTGGTATAACTTTTCATTGCTTCTAAGGCGCCCTCTTTATATCCCAAACCAGAGTCCTTAATTCCTCCAAAAGGTGACATTTCAATACGATATCCAGGAACCTCCCAAATATTTACGGTCCCTACATTTAAATTTTGAATAAAGAAGTTGGAAGTTCTCATGTCATTAGTACAAACTCCTGAAGAAAGTCCAAAAGCTGTAGAGTTAGAAACCTGCGCAACTTCTTCAATATTATTAGATACTCGCAAGATTGGAACAATTGGACCAAATGTTTCTTCAACAACAAGTTCGCTATTTGGGTTTACATTATCTAATACAACAGGAGGAAGAAGAGCACCTTCTCTTTTAGGTTGATAGAGAATTTCTGCTCCTTGTTCTGCTGCTGCTTGCACACGACTCTCAAAAAGCTTAGCTGCTTCTTTGCTTACAACAGTTCCCATATCTGTTTTTAAATCTTGAGGGTTTCCAAATTTAATTTTTTTTGCCCTTTCAAGAACCAAAGGTACGAATTTATCAGATACCTTTTCTTGACATAAAATTCTTTTGACTGCAGTGCATCTCTGGCCTGAATTTTTAGTAGCTCCTAAAACAGCTAATTCTGCAGCTTTTTCTAAATCTTCATCACTTAAGTCATTACATATTATAAGAGGGTCATTGCCTCCTAGCTCTAACACTGTTCTCTTATATCCTGCTTTGTGCGCAATCATTTTTCCAACGGCTACGCTTCCAGTAAAAGTAATCATATCAATCTCGCCATTTTGAATAAATTCATCTCCGATATCTTCTGGCCAACCGGTAATCATAGACAGCATTTCCGGTGGAAGGCCAGCGTCATATATAATCTCAGTTAACTTTAGAGCTGTTAATGGTGTTAACTCAGTAGGTTTACAAACGATACAATTATTGGTTGCAATCGCTGGAGCTATTTTATGGGCTACAGTATTTAAAGGATGATTAAAAGGTGTAATAACAGAAATAGTGTTTAAAGGTTCACGATGAGTAAAAATTTTTCTTGCTTTACCGTGTGGTGTTAAATCACAAGAAAATATTTCCCCATCATCATGAATGACAAGTTGCGAAGTCAACGAGAAAACATCAAAAGCTCTTCCTACTTCATAAAGAGAGTCTTGTTTACAAATACCCAGTTCACTTGTAATGATGTCTGAAAATTCATCTTTGTTCTTAATAAGAAGTTCAGCAATTTTTTGGAGTATTTGTTGTCTCTCATATCGAGTTAACTTGGCTTGATAATTTGCCCCTATACGAAATGCTTCAGATACCTGATCCTTGGTTGCTGCAGGAACACTTGCTACCACTTTATTATTATAGGGATTGATAACATCAATGCTCTTATCAGCTGAAGTTCCTTTTCCTGCTATATACATTTTTGTTTTCATTTATTTATTTGCCATGTGAGCAGCATAATAAAATGCATCGTAATTATAAATTTGCCCTAGTGTTGTAACGTCCAAGTTAGAAGAGTTAATGATAAAAGGGACCTCTCTTTCATGTAAACCACCATGAGATCGAAGAGGCTCTTTTAAAGACGAGAGATCATGTTTACTTTTAGTGCTTCCAATTGCAAAAGACTCTGAGCTCATACAAACAATATCTCCAGACCTATCTTCTGGAAGATGATAAATTTTACAAGCTTCTTGTTTGTTTAAAACTTCCTCTATCTCATGAATATTTTTTATTTCTTCTATAGCTTTAGAAATTAATTCCTGATTTTCTGCATATATCATTGCAAAAGATCCCAGACTACCGTGATGAACAACATATGGATCCGTAATGGGAAGAATGACTTTAAAATTATCTTGAGGAAATTTTTCCTTTAAAAAATCCTCTAAAAAAATGGCATTTGGCTCTCCGCTACTATTTGTTTTTGCTTTCATTCCATGATCAGCAGTAACTACTAAAGAGATATCTTTTTCATTAAGTAGGCCGATGTAATGATCAAACATACTGTAGAACTTATTAGCTATCTCATGCCCTGGTTCATATTTATGTTGAATAAAATCTGTCGTTGATAAGTACATAATATCCGGCTGATACTCATTTAAAATTTTTACACCAGCCTTCATGACAAACTCTGATAGTTCTTGAGAATAAACTTCAGGAACAGGAGTTTGGAGCCAATCGTTAACTTTTTCAATACCATTCAGCTCTAATGTCGCTTGATCAGATTTTTCAGATGAAAAGCATATAGCTCTATTTTCATCAAACTTGAGACCATTACCTAAAAGACTTCTTAACTTATCTTTGGCAGTAATGACTGCAATTTTTGCACCTTGTTCGTAAAATTTTTGAAAAATAGTAGGTGAACGAAGATATTGAGGATCATTCATCATCACCTCTTCGCCAGTTGAGGGGGTATAAAAAAAGTTTCCACAAATACCGTGTACTGCACTTGGTTGACCTGTAACAATGGAAATGTTGTTAGGGTTGGTGAAGCTTGGAATTGCACTATGAGCTAAAATAAATTCTCCCTCATTAATAATTTTATCTAAATTAGGGGTAAGCTTGCTCTCAGAGGCCATATCTAAATACTCTTTTTGGCTTCCATCTAAACAAATAACTACTACGGGCTTATTAAATTTTGATGGATAATTTCTTTGATTAATTTCTAAATTCATAAATTGAATTTTATTAAATACTGAAGTTTGGTGAAAATATACAAAAAATTAAATCAACTAAATTCAAAATACTACACTTAAGTCAAACATATATTTTAATATATATAATATTAACATTGCAATCCCCATTGTTAGCAAAGGTAACACCACCCAGCCAATTGAAATTTTTCCAGCTACTGACCATTTAACCTCTTTTCCTCCTTTTAAGAGACCTATACCTATTACACCTCCCACAATGGCTTGAGAACTAGAAACAGGAACTAGAGGCAAGGCCGGTAGGTTTAAAGAAATTAAAAAATTACTAATACCCTGTGATGCAAATAAAAACAAAACTATAGAGTGTGATAGAACTATTACAAATGCCGACAAAGGAGATAGTTTTAACAAATCATTTCCGACAGTGAACATTACTTTTTTTGAGTAGGTAAAAACTCCCACCGCAATGGCAATACCTCCAAGTAAGAACAATTGCTGAATTGAAGTAAATAAGAAAAGATTGGCAATATTTATGTCTGTAAAGGGGGAAACGTTTACGAACACCCCCATTACATTGGCTATATTATTGGCACCTAAACTATAAGCTCCAAAAGCGCCAGCAAGCAATAAAGCTAATCGAGTATAGGCATCTAGTCTTAATATATGTATTCGCGACTTAGAGATAATTTTTTTTACCACTAAAAATATTCCTATTGCAATTACACCTGCCAAAATTGGGCAAATTATCCATGTTGCAAGTATAGTGATCAGAGTTCCTGTATCGGTTTGTGATCCTGTGAAGAGATTCCAACCGATAATGGCACCTACTATTGCTTGAGTGGTTGAAACAGGAAGACCAAATTTTGTCATTAAATAAACAGCGAAGCCGGCGGCAACACAACAGGCGAAAGCGCCAGGAAGTGCATTAATGGCACCTAACTTTCCAATTGTCTCTGTAGTTCCTGATCCGCTGATAACTGCCCCTAGTATGACAAAGACGCTACAAATAATTGCGGCTGTTCTAAAATTAACCATTCTAGTTCCAACCGCAGTACCAAAAACATTAGCTGCATCATTGGCACCAAGAGACCAACCTAAAAATAATCCACCAAATAAAAATAATAAAATAGTTAATTCCATAAATTAGTAATTAAACAGACCGTTTAATTGAATAGATAATTAATTCGTCTGCTATATCTTCAGCTTGATCGCTAATTCGATCAATCTTTTCAACGAAATATCTTAAATGCATTTTTTGATCTAATTCTAAATTAGAACTAAATACCCTTCTTGCGAGTGAGCTAAATTTAATATCAGACTCTTTCTCATGATAAGTGACTTTATGTGCATTATCTCTCACTGAACTGACATCTCTAAAAAAAGATCTAACTGTTAAACATAAAGACTCAACGCAATCTACAACAGTTTCAGTTAAGCTAATCAAGTCAGAATGAAATTCCTCAGGGAAATCTGGCCTTTGAATTGAAAAGTGATAGCAATTTCCTTGATACATTCCAATCAATTCATCTAAGTGTTCTAGCAATCTAAGTACATCACTTCTGGCATCTGGAATTAAAGTTTCTTCATACAGGGCATGTTCTATTTGTTTTGTAATCGTATCTGCCCTGCTCTCCATCTCAGTTATTTTTTCTAACATAGCTTCAAAATTATCATCAGTAGAGTGGGATAAATATCTTTTTACAATAGACTTAAAAGAAAGCCCTACTTCAGATAAGATATTAACAAACTCATCAATATCTTTTTCTAAATTTTTAGTGCTTCCAAATAATGATAATTTACTACTTTTAAGATTGAACATTTTATTTGCCTTAATTTCTACCAATAATATTGTTACATTTTATTAAAACAAATTCTATATCTTTAAATAAGTGTGATATTTTTATATTTTAAATAAAATATCATAAAAAATGAGTGAAGCCTTAAAACTTAAAAAGAAATATAAAACCGCTCGAGATAAATTATTTAATGGCTTAATTATTAATAATGATGGTTTCATATTTAATAATCACCATACAAAATTAGTCGACGATATAGTAAGAGATATCGTTAAGAATATTATTAAAGAATATTCTATTGATGACTTTGTATTAATTGCTGTTGGAGGCTATGGAAGAAATGACTTGTCACCAAAAAGCGATGTTGATTTATTATTCCTTTATAAAAAAACTAATAAAAATATTAAAAATTTTATTACTGCCTTAAATAATAACCTTTGGGACGTAGGTCTTGAGGTAGGGATTTCATTTTTAACTCTAAAACAAGTAATTATTGATTCAAAAAAAGACATCAAAACAGTTACTAAATTTGCAGAGTCCAGACATTTGATTGGTGATGAAAATTATTATGGAGAATTTGTTCGCTCTATTAAAATTCTAATTGGTAGATTAAATCCTTTAAAACTGAGTGAAAAAAAACTTCTCGAATTAGTAGAAAGGCATGATTATTACCTGGGAATTAAAAGTAACTTAGAGCCTCAAATTAAAGAGGGTATTGGCGGATTACGCGATATACACACTATTATCTGGATATCTATTTTTATGTTCAATGTTCTAAAACTAGAAGACTTAATTCAAATTAATATTTTCACGTCCAAAGAAGTAAAAGAATTAAAAAATGCTTGGAAATTTTTACTCACTATCAGAGCTTTCATTCATCTTTATAATGATGGTAAGGGAGATAGTTTATGTATTGAAAACCAATTAAAGATTTCTCAAAAATTATCTTATAGAAATAATCAAAAGGAAAAAGGTGTAGAGCGTTTTATGAAACATCTTTTTGTAAATATTGCCAAAATAGAATCTTTACTTAACACTTTTTACTCCAAACTCCCTGAAGAATTAATTATAAAAACGATTCATAAAAGCAAACCTACCAAAACAAAATCTCTAGATAAAAAATATTTTATTGAAAAGGGCTTTGTTCATATCAAAAATTATAACTCAAAAAATTTATTTCAAAATTGGTTAGGTGTTTTTGAATCTTCTTTAAAGCATAATTTATTTGTTCATCCTCGTTTTCTCAAAACAATAGAGGAAAAAAGAAAACAAATTAAAAAGTCAATGACTCATGATCAATATGAAAAAATAGTAGAAATTATTTCATCAAAAAAAAATCCCATTCAAGTTCTTCGTAACTTAAATGATACTAAAGTTCTCAATGAACTCTTTCCTGAATTTGGCCGTGTTTGGGGTCAAGTGCAGTTTGATATTTATCATCATTACACCACGGATGAGCATTTGCTTCTCACCCTCTACCACCTTCACGAATTAAAAAAGATGTCCTTCTATAAAGAAATTTATAGTCGTCTTAGTCAAAAAGTGGCTTTACACGTTGCCTTATTTTTTCATGATATTGGAAAAAAAGGTCCAAAAAGTCATTCTATTTATGGAAAAGAGTTAACGCAGAAAATATTTAAACGGCTACCCTTAAATGAAGAAGATCAAGGTTTATCCTTATGGTTAATTGAAAACCATTTATTGATGAGCGATATATCTTTTAAAAATGACCCTCAAGACCCCGATGTAATTGCTTCGTTTACAGCTATCGCTAATACACAAGAAAAGGTGAATTCTCTTTTTCTGTTTACCCTGTGTGATATTGCAGCCGTAGGTCCCAATATTCTCAATGAATGGAGAATAAGTCTTTTAAGAAGTCTTCTATTTAATGCGAGAGATTTTTTACAGCGTGGTCTTGATACTGCAAACTATTCTTCCTCCGTTCGAGAGTCCCTAAAAAAAATGGTTTTGGAACAATCTGGTAAAGAGATGAAGGCATTTATTAAAAAATCAATACGATATTTTCCTAATCTATATTGGGAGGCTTTTTCCTCGAAAATGATTTTAGACATTTTTGATTTTTATCATGATTATCAAAAACATAGAAGGGCACTATCAGTTAAATTTCTAAATTACAATAATAAGGAATATGGTGCAGTTATCGTTATATGTCCTAATCGCTCCGGTGTTTTAAAAGATATCGTAGCTGGTTTTCACTCATCACAAGTCAACATCTTAGGTTCTCGAATTATCTCTCTTAATAATAATGATATTATTGATGTCTTTTGGGTGACTAGCAGATTTCAAAAAGCCATTGATGAAAAGAATGAGCAAGAAAGAGTGTTTCAAAATATTTCTGCCTCACTTAATCAAGAAGGGTTAGAAAAATATCAACCCTTATTTACAACCAAAATTAAAGTTGAGCCTCGCATAATGATTGATAATAAAATGAGCAAATTAACTACTACTTTTCAAATTTTATCTGGTGATCGTCAGGGTTTGTTAATGGATATTCTTCAAATATTTCATGATCAAAATATGAGTGTCCAATCTGCAAAAATTTCTACTTATGGTGAAAAAGTTTTTGATATTTTTCAAATTACTGATTTTAAAAATAAAAAAGTTAAAGACACACAAATTTTAAAAAAAATTGAAAATCAGCTTCTAAAAATTTTATCATGATCATTGCAATCCATGACTTCAAACCCAAAAAGCTGTTTAAAAAATTTTGCTTTTTATCCCACGCAGTTCCTTTATTCCAATTAGCCCAAAAAAGCCAAGGAAATATTTACGCCGAAAGATTTACGCATCAAAGTTATTATCATCCTTTGACCGCTTGGGATTCGAAGGATGCAATGATGGGTTATATTTATTCATCTGAATATCAAAAAGCTATTGATTTATATGATGTTTTAGGAGGTGGACTAACTAGTCATTACGAGTCAAAGGAAGTTCCTTCTCAAACATACACTTAATTATTGGAAGGCCAATAGACAATGAACCCACTCGAAAATATAAGATATTTCTGATATCAATTTCTAAGTAATCAATATGAGCAAGTTTCAAGAACGTATTTTCTCTGGTGTACAGCCAACAGGCACATTGCATTTAGGCAACTACCTAGGAGCAATTAAAAATTTTGTCGAACTTCAAAGCAAATACAACTGTGTTTATTGTGTGGTTGATCAACATGCGATTACTGTTGATCAAGATCCTAAAGAATTGCGTTCTAACATTTTAGAAGTTATTGCCTCATTTATTGCAGCTGGTGTGGATTACAAAAAACAAATTATTTTTCAACAGTCAAGTGTGCCAGCACATTCTCAATTAGCTTGGGTTTTTAATTGTGTCAGTCGTATTGGTTGGCTTAATCGCATGACTCAATTTAAAGACAAAGCAGGAAAGAATAGAGAAAATGTTAGTGTAGGTTTGATGGTCTATCCTAATTTAATGGCTGCAGATATTCTCGCTTATCTCGCAACGCACGTTCCTGTTGGGGAAGATCAAAAACAACATTTAGAATTATCAAGAGATATTGCACAAAAATTTAATAATGATTTTGGTGTTGAGTTTTTTCCTCAACCAGAACCTTTAATTTATGGAAGTGCTACACGAGTGATGAGCTTACGAGATGGCAATAAAAAAATGTCTAAATCTGATCCATCTGATTTTTCAAGAATTCTTTTAACAGATGATGATGACACCATTTCTGCAAAAATTAAAAAAGCAAAGTCTGATTCAGAATTAATTCCTGGTTCTAAGGAAGAACTTCAAATTAAGCCTGAGTGTTTAAATTTAATTAATATTTTATCTGCAACGACTAACCAATCAGTTGATCAAGCGCTAAGTAATTATGCAGGTAAAGAGTATTCCTCTTTAAAGAAAGATTTAGCTGATAGTCTTGTTCAAATGATCAGCCCCATTAGAGATGAAATTAATAATCTATTAAATAATCGGGATGAGCTGAATGTGATATTAGCTGAAGGAACTGAAAAAGCTGCGGGCATTGCAAACCCTATAATAGAAGAGGTTTATAAAATAGTCGGATTTAAATAAGTCCGTTTGAGTTGAATTTTCGTAATTTATCGACATATTAATAAGTAATGTTTGTACAAACTGAACCCACACCTAATCCAGCCACTTTAAAGTTCCTTCCAGGTCGTGAAGTAATGAAAGAAGGCACTATATTCTTTCAAAATCATGACTCAGCGGCAAACTCTCCATTGGCTCAAAACCTTTTCAATGTGAAGGGTGTTGAGAGTGTCTTTTTTGGATCAGACTTTATTACTATTACTAAAGCTAAAGCTAATGAATGGACTCTCATGAAGCCAGCTATTTTGGGCTGCATCATTGAGCACTTTACGATGAACAAACCTGTGATTTCAGAACAGGCACAAAGAACTGAACACACCTATGATGAAAACGATAGTGATGTAGTTAAAAAAATTAAAGAACTTCTTGATACTAAAGTACGACCTGCAGTAGCTATGGATGGCGGAGATATTATTTTTGACAAATATAATGAAGGAATAGTATTTCTTCAAATGCAGGGGGCATGTCAAGGATGCCCTAGCTCTACGGCAACTTTAAAGATGGGGATAGAAAACATGTTAAAACATTATATCCCAGAAGTTCGTGAAGTTCGCCCCGTTGAATCCTAAAATCTTAATTATTTTTTTAGGGCTTTTTCTTAGTCCTTTCTTTTTATTAGCCCAAGGCTTTGAAAATTGGAAAGACCTCAATATTTATTATAAGAAGAACAACTTTGATCCCTTTACTATTAAAGAAGAGGAATTAAGCTACCTTCCAGTTTTGTCTCATCTTCCCTCCAATTTTAATGAATTACAAGATGTAGGAGTAAAAAAAAAATTATTTTATTTAATTACCCTTCCTATCATTCATGAATCCAATGGTCTTATTTTAAAAGATCGTGAGATGATTATTAATATCGAAAAAAAATTCCTTCGAGCAGATTTGAATGAAAATGAAACAAATGAGGTAATACGTTTATCTAAAAGATACAATCTTGACTATAGCACTATTAATCTAAAACTTTTTCGAGATTTAAAACAACGCATTAATATTATACCTGTATCGCTAGCCTTGGCTCAGGCAATTGTGGAAAGTGGATGGGGTCAATCTCGTTTCGCCCTAGAGGGCAATGCGCTCTACGGTCAATGGACGACCAATGAACAAAAAGGGCTTATCCCTGAAGATCGCGATGAAGACAAAACTCATGCTGTGAGGAAATTTGAAAACTTGAAACAAAGTGTCCAAGCTTATATGCACAATATTAATACCCATCGGGCATATTATAGTTTTCGAGTAGTTAGAAGAATTGCGGAGAGAGTGCAATATACAGACCCTATCAGTGCCAAAGTTAAGTTTTTAGCTGCCTACGCAGAAATCGGCCAAGAATATGTCGATAAATTAGAGCTCATTATTGAATCCAATAAGCTTCGTGAATTTGATCGTTTTGCTTATTAACTAATTCAAAAAATACTGGTGACCATACCAAAAGATACCATTATCCACTTTGGTGCAATTAAAACGGAGCCGCCCTGATACTGGCATTCTTGAAAGTTCAATTAAAAGTTTATTTTCAAGAACAGTCATTTGTTTTTCAATTGATCCCTGAAAATCACTAATGAAACAGTTAACTCCCTTAACGCCCTCTTCGATATCTAGAACAAATCTAGTTGATGGGGGATTTAGGGTAGGATTTGAGGGTTGCAGTTGAGCTGTTTGAAACGGTAATGATTTAGAAATATCGCGTAATCGATCAATCGAACTATAATTCTCATTTAAAGGATAACGTGGGATATAATAGCGATAATTCATTGAGAAGGCACCAGAGTGTTGTCCAAAAGCTGCATCAAAATACTTCTCGATAATTTTCTGCGCTGCATCACTACTTTCGCCAAAAGGAAATGCAAACAAATTTGGAGTAATATTTAAGTTTGCAAGTATTAAGCTTTGTGAGGTTTCAATTTCACTAATAATAGTTTCGTCATCTAAAGTAGCAAAACTACTATGCGTATGAGAATGGTTTTGAATTTCTACACCTCTATTCAAAGCATCTCTTAATTGACCCCATGACATATAATTATTGCCGCCAACATTTTCTGTATTTAAAAATAATGTGACGGGAACTTGATACTTTTCAAACAAAGGGAGTCCTACCTCATAAAATGAAAGGTAGGCATCATCGATTGTAACAGTAATTGTTTTTTCTTTTAGTTGATTAAAATCCAATAAGTCACTTGCTTGGACAAAGCGATAGTTTTGTTCAATCAAATAATTTAAATGACTTTCTAATTGCTCCTCAGTGATATTAGTTGAAGGGTACTTGGTTTCCCCAAAGCGGTGATACATAATAATATTATTTGGAATTGTATCCTCAAAAGATGTTGCGTAGGATAGATTTAAAGAAAATGGTAATAGACCAACTATAATGAACAAGCAACTAAATAATCTAGAGATAGGCATCGATAGTTCGTTATCATACTGTTCAATAACATTATTTAAAAATAAAAAAATTTTTTGGGACCGTTTTAAGAAAAATGACTTTGGTCATGAAAAAAACCTTTCTTTGATGCTTCAAAAAATGTTAATCGAAACACAAATAACCCCAAAAAACATTAGTTTTTTACATTTAAATAACGGGCCCGCTAGATTTACAGCTATTCGCAATTGTCATGCACTCATGAAAGGTTTTTTCTTTGGCCATAAAGTTAAAATTGTCAGCTATAAAATTTTTGAACATTATTTCTTAGGGATTAATCAATCTTTTCAAAAAAATATTCTTTGTATCATTGATACTAATCGACGAGATCTTGCTATTCAAAAGCTAAGTCCCAAAGGGAAACTTATTGGTAAAACAAAAACACATTTAATTGATAATCAATTAATTGAACTTCTAAGCGGTGATTATGTTCTTATGGGTAATGGGATAAAAAAATTAAATCAAATGAAAGATTACAGCTTCATTAAAAAGAAGTTGATGGGCCCAATTGAATTAAAATCAAACTATTTTATGAATAGTGTTTATCTAAAAAAACCCCAGATAAGATTTCCTAAAATCATTTATCCTTATTCTCCTATTTAATTTAGATATTTAAAAAGGAGTATTTTTTTTCAATATACTTTTGATGGTACTCTTCAGCTGGACAATAATTTTTTACTTTTTCAATAGTTGTAGTAATTTTATTTTCAAATCTTTCTAGATTTAATTTTCTAGTTATTGTTTCAGCTATTTCTTTATGGCTTTCATCATAGTATCCTAAAAGAGAACGATATTGGGTACCTCGATCTGGGCCCTGTTGATTAAGTGTTGTAGGATCATGAAGATCATAAAATAAATTTATTAAATTTTCATAAGAAACCTTATCTTCTTCAAATTCAACCAATACGACCTCTACATGGTCAGTTGTGCCCGTGCATACCTCTTCATAACTAGTTTTAGAATTTTTACCTTGGGAGTATCCTACCTCGGTGGAAGATACACCCTTAACTTCAGAAAATTTTTTCTCTACTCCCCAAAAACACCCAGCTCCGAATATTGCTTTAGCCATGAGCCCTTCCTTTTAACTGTTTTTTTTGCTCACTCCTTTGTGCAATACGTTTTCTCCAAATCTCATAACTTTTACGTTTAATATTTTTTTTCATAATTTTTTTTACTTCACCTTCATCGATTTTATAAATTTTTGTTATATGACTAAAGTCGGTTTGATCGTCCCACGCCAACTCAATAATATCACTAATTTCACTGACACTAAATTTCATTATAATTTAATGATACAAATTTGCAGAGTTATCAGATCTATAACAATTCGATGCATATCCCTGTTCTTGAGTGATTAATTTAAATAATTTTCCAGCATGGGGTTGTCGCTCTAGTTCAATATCGTTTAAACCGACAGATGCGGTAGTGATATATAATTCATTGAGGTCAGTACCTCCAAAAGTACAACTGGTTACTTTAGATACAGGAAGTTGAACAATTAATTTAATATTCCCCTCCACATCAAAACAACATACCTTTCCACTTCCCCACATCGCTACCCAAAGGTTTCCATTTTTATCAACGGCCATTCCATCTGGGTTACCATCTACATTGTTCATGGAAAGAAAAACTTGTTTTTGAATTCCGTAATTTTCTATATCAGACATCGAAAATCGATAAATAATTCTTTTGATAGAGTCTGTGACATATCCCACGTTTCTTTCATAATCAAAAATAGGTCCGTTAGAAATAATATATGAATTGTCATAACAAATAGGTTGTAACGTATTATCATGACAAATAATCTTACCTGTTTCAGATTTTTGTTGGGTATCCATTGTAGAAATCCACACCTGGCCATTTAAATCTACATCTGCATCATTTATGCGATTGTTAGTATTTTCTAATGGAATTTTGGTAAGTAAATCTTTTTTAGAAATTGAAGAGTGAAGTGAAAACAAAGAGTCATAGGAACTCATAAGATAGTTCTTATTATCTTGAAGAAGAATATTAGTGACCCCTTCGGATACTATGTAATGTTTTTCTTGAGAAGTATTTTGATCAGACTCAATAATTTTATTTTCATAAATATCTACCCACAAAAGTTTATCATGACGCCAATCCCAAATGGGTCGTTGACCCAAAACACTTTTATATGATTGCGGACAGACCTTAGGCTGTACGTACTTAATCCTCACACTTATTATTATAAACTAAAACAAAAATGAAAAAAGGGCACAGAGGAGTACCGTTGTGCCCTAGTTATTAGGTAAGTATAAATGAGGGTACTACCTAAACTTTTTTATGCAGCTGCAGTTGCGGTTGCTTTACTTGCTGCATCAAGTCCGATCTTAAGATCTTCAATGATGTCTTCTATGTGTTCGATACCCACACAAAGCCGCACATAACTGGGTGTAACGCCTGCTTTTAATTGTTCTTCTGCAGATAACTGCGAATGTGTGGTAGACGCAGGATGAATTGCAAGGCTTCTGGAATCGCCAATATTGGCCACATGATAGTGTAATTGAAGAGCGTCGATAAATGCTTTGCCTCCCTCAACACCATTTTTCACTTCAATACCAATCATCGATCCATAATTACCATTGAGATATTTATCAGCATTTTCTTTAGCATTACCTTCTGCAAATTTTGGAAATGTCACTTTAGATACATGATCGTGATCTTTTAAAAAATTTGCTACTTGTAATGCATTTGCATTATGTTGTTTAATTCTTAATGGAAGAGTTTCTAGTCCTTGAATAATATTAAATGCATTGTTAGGTGAAATTGCTGAACCCAAATCTCTAAGTAAGACAAATCTAGCTCTAACAGCATAAGCTATATTTGCACCAAGTACTTCAGGAACAACTTTACCTAAAACCCATCCCCAGTAACTTGGATCAGGTTGATTGAAATTTGGTTGACGTTCAGGAAATTTTGTCCAATCAAAGTTAGCCCCATCAATTATAGCGCCACCAACTGAAGTTCCGTGCCCTCCTATCCATTTTGTCAAAGAATGAACAACGACAGCAGCTCCATAGTCAAAAGGCCTGCAGCTTAAAGGTGCAGCTGTATTATCTACAATTAAAGGTATTCCTAAAGATCTTCCTATGTTTGCAATTTCTTCTATTGGGAATACTGTTAATTTAGGATTAGGTAATGTTTCAGCATAATATGCCCTAGTTTTTTCATCAGTTAATAGTTTAAAATTTTCTGGATTTGATGGATCTGCAAATCTAACGTCAATGCCTTGAGCTCTTAATGTATTATTAAATAGATTCCAAGTTCCACCATAGATATCTGTGGAACACACAATGTTATCTCCAGCCCGAGCCAAATTTTGAATACTAAATGCGGATGCTGCCTGTCCTGAACTGAGTGCTAGAGCAATAGCACCACCTTCAATAGCTGCTAGTCTTTCTTCAAGTACGGCATTAGTAGGGTTCATAATACGTGAGTAAATATTTCCTAATTCTTTTAGGGAAAATAAATTGCCTGCATGTTCAACAGAATTAAATTCATAGGATGTTGTTTGATAAATTGGAACAGCTACTGAGTTAGTAGCTGGGTCTTTACGATAACTTCCACCGTGAAGGACAAGTGTTTCTGGATGTTTAGATTTAGTAGTCATATTCTCCTCATATAAAGTAATTAAATTTTGTTCTTTATATAGAAATTAATTTTATATGTCAAACAATGTTTACAATTGTGTAGCCTGTTTTTTAGCCTATGATCTCTGCAATTTTCTTTAAAATAATGAAATTTATTGTTCTTTTTCTGTTTGGTGTTTTTGTTATCGGCTGTGAGACAACCTCCCCTGTTACATCACCAGAAATTATTCCAGAACCAAATCAAAATATAATATATGAACCAAAAGAAGAAGTTCAAGTTATTGAGGAAAAGGAAGAAAGAAAAATAAAATATTTTAAAAATATAAAATCATTTGAAGGAAAAAAAATTTCTGCTCTTCAGGAAAAATATGGCGATTTTAATTTTTCAAAACTAGAACAAACATTTGAATTTCATAGATATAATGCAGAGGACTGTCGAATATTTATTCAGAACTACACTAACAATAAAATTATTATCCATATAACAATTTATAATCTAGAAACAAAAAAAACCTTCAATCAATACCAAGAAAATAGTTGTGCATAATTGGTGTGCTAATATGTGTTAATTTTATTTTATTTTAATTTGTTATCTTAAAATTATGAAGTTTTTTATTTTTATCTTTTTAATGTTTTCATTAAAAACATTTGCTCATCATCCTGGGCATAAAATCGAAGCTAGTAAACCGTACCCTATTATTAGTCTTGAAATTTTAGAAGATGATATGGATGGTTATAATCTATTCGTTAAATTAGAAAATTTTACATTAACGCCTGAAGACGTGGGTAAAAAAAATTATTTAAATTCTGGTCATATGCATCTTTTTGTTAACGATATTAAAATAAGCAGGGTTTATTCTATCTGGTTTCATATACCTGGTAGATATTTTAATTTAGAAGAAAATGTTATTAGGGTAACTTTAAATTCAAATCTTCATGACTCATTTGCGATAAATGGAAATCCGATCGAGTCAGAAATTAAAGTAGAAAAAAAATAATACTACGCTTCATAAGGCAGTGAAGAATGGTGTAGGACAATCTTCAAAGAGCCATTAGAAGATCTCTTATACCCCCAACTCTTATCAACTTTCACAATTTCGCCATTTTGATTAGTAAGCAGAACCCTCCCCATCCACATAGCTATATTGTTTTCAACAAACAAAGATGATGTTTCTGACTTACACTCTCTCCACGATTTAAGAGCAAAACCACTATCAGATGGATATTTTGGATTATGACCAATGAAGTATGATAGCGTACCCTCTTTATCTATACGAAATGTTTGATTTCCGCCACTTAGCGTTGGCTTAAATAAAATTGGGCCGAATTCAAATCCATATAGTTTATCAAGAGTCGCGTTTGCTAAAATTTTTGCTTTATCAATTCCCTCATTTTCAAAAGTTGAGGAAGTATTTATGAGCCACTCACCCCAAGCTTGACGAGCTTTGGAAATTTCTATTTCACTTATTTTCATATATCCATAAAAAACACTTTAAATTTATTTAACACGGTTAGAAATAAAATCAACTAAACTAGATATATAAACTAAACCTTTTTGATTATTTGCAAAAAATTTTTTTAATGCCTGATAGTTTTTATTTTGTATCTGATGAAGATATTTTAAACAGTCCTTATAATTATACTTATAGGCAATATTTGCTTTTTTTGAGTCTTTATTGATCTTCTTTCCTACTTTTTTTTCATCGCCCCAGCGATCTAACATATCATCAGTTACTTGAAAAATTTTACCAATAGTATCGCCAATCAATTTGAGTTCTTTTCTTTTTTGTGCATTCATTTTCTTAACAGACAAAAAAAGATTGAAGCATAAACTAAAAAGAGCTCCTGTTTTAAGTAAATACATAACTTCAATATCTTTAACACTAGATTTTTTTTTCATATAAATGTCTAACGATTGTCCGGCAATGAGTCCTTCTAGACCATTTGCTTTGGAAAGCATTTGAATAGCATCTACTTTTTGGTTTGGAGAAAGATGTTTTGACTCCGCTAATGTTTTAACAGAGAGAACTTGAAACATATCGCCAGCAAGTACTGCTGTTGCTTCGTCAAATTTTTTATGAACTGTTAATTTTCCTCTTCTATAATCATCATTATCCATAGAGGGAAGATCATCGTGAATAAGTGAATGGAGATGTACGCATTCAACAGCTAGAGCAAAGTCATTTAAAGTTTTTGAGTCAATGCCCAAAAACGTACCAGTTTGATGTATTAAAAAAGGCCTTATCCTTTTTCCTCCAGTTTTAATGAAGTAGATCATTGCCCTCTTAATTCTCTTATCTGGAGTTTTTAAATTTTGT
Source organism: uncultured Alphaproteobacteria bacterium (assembly GCA_902522585.1). GTDB lineage: Bacteria > Pseudomonadota > Alphaproteobacteria > HIMB59 > HIMB59 > HIMB59. The sequence goes on along the minus strand of CABYWI010000001.1, from coordinate 18,177 downwards.
ACATTTTTTAAAAGGGAATTGTCAAAAACTATGGAGTATGATTTTAAATCTTTTGCATCAAAGCTACGTCTATAATTCATTTACAAGCTATCTAGATAATGAGAGGTATGGTTATCAAAAATAAAAATGATGATGCCCAAGTATGTTAAATAACCAATAAAATCAACAATTTTCTTAATTTTTTGATTATTTATGTGCTTTTTCGAGGTTTTTAACAAAAATAAAAGAAGCAATGTGGATAAAAGGAACAATAGTCCATGAAATAACACAGTATCATTCAATATAGCCATTTTTTTATCCACTATACCCCCAATTGATATGAATTAAAGTTATTAAAAGTATTTTTTTTTTGCATTAAATCCCTATAATCCCTTTCAATTAACGGATCCAATTAATTTGGATTCCTTAAAGTTGTAAGAACTTAAAAAAAGGAGTACTCAATGATTAAGTTTTTAAAATCAATGGCTATCCCAACAGCTGCTTTAGTAGCACTGCCTGGTATAGCTTCTGCAAGCGTTGGCCTAGAGCCAAATGACTTTGTTGGGATATCTTTTTGGGTTATCTCTATGTGTATGGTTGCTGCAACCGCATTTTTCTTTTTAGAAACTAACAATGTATCAGGTAAATGGAAGACTTCATTAGCACTTGGTGGATTAGTATGTTTAGTTGCTGCAGTTCACTACTTCTACATGAGAGAAGTATGGGTAACAACAGGTGATACACCTACTGTTTACAGATATGTAGACTGGTTAATCACTGTTCCGTTACAGATGATTGAATTTTACATTATTCTTGCTGCTGTTGCTACAGTATCAGCAGGTATTTTCTGGAGACTATTAATTGGTACTTTAGTAATGCTAGTTGCTGGTTACATGGGTGAAGCTGGTTTCATCAATGCATGGGCAGGATTTATTGTTGGTTTAGCTGGTTGGGCATACATCTTATATGAAATCTTTGCTGGTGAAGCTGGAAAAGCTGCGGCTGACAAATGTCCTGCTGCTGTTCAAACAGCCTTCAACACAATGAGATGGATTGTAACTATTGGTTGGGCCATTTATCCTTTAGGATATTTCTTTGGTTACCTAACTGGTGGTGCCGATGCAGTTACCTTAAACGTCATTTATAACGTAGCTGACGTTGTTAATAAGATCGCTTTTGTCGCAGTTATTTGGGCTGCTGCTACTGCTTCTAGCAAAAAAGCTTAATAATTAACAAATATCTAATTTAACCAGGCAAGTTCATCTTGCCTGGTTTTTTTTTTTTAAAATCCGTATATTTTATTTACATTGAACAAAAAAGTAGCTGTTATTGGTGGAGGATTTGGAGGCTTAGCTGCTGCCTTGAGGTGTAAGAAATTAGGCTTCGATGTTACTCTTATAGAAAGACTGGATACCCTTGGTGGAAGAGCGAGAGTCTTTCAAAAAGGCGGTTACAGGCATGATGCTGGTCCTACAGTAATTACTGCACCTTTTTTATTTGAGGAACTATTTGAACTATTTGATGAAAAATTAGAGGATTATTTAGAGTTTGTTCCGCTAGATCCTTGGTATCGATTTTATTTTCATAATGGAAAGACTTTTGATTACAGGCCTTCAATAAAAGATACAAATGATGAAATTAGTAAATTTGATAAAAGGGATATAGATGGATATAAGAGCCTCATCAAGACATCTAAAGAAATTTTTGAAATAGGGTTTGAGAAACTCTCAGATAAGCCTTTTTTATCTTTTTGGGAAATGACAAAACAAATTCCTTCTTTGTTAAAACTTAAAAGCTATTTGACAGTGAGCCAACTAGTTAATAGCAAACTTAAAAATGAATTCTTAAGAAAAGCTTTTTCTATTCACCCATTACTTGTTGGTGGGAACCCTTTCACCACAACATCTATATACGCATTGATACATTATTTAGAGAGAAAATGGGGTGTCTTCTTTTGTATGGGGGGTACTGGCAAAATTGTTCGTGAATTAGAGAAACTAATGTTAAAAAAAAAAATAATTATTAAAAAGAACACAGATATAGAAAAAATTATCACAAATAAAAATAAAGTTACAAAATTAAAAACCACAAGCGGTGAAGAAATTTATGTTGATGCAGTCATTAGTAACGCCGATCCTCCAACAGTGTATAATGAAATGCTTGATATTAAATCAAGTGATTACGCCTTATTCAAATCAGAAAAGTTTACACAATATTCAATGGGTTTATTTGTTTTATTTTTTGGTAGTAGGAAACAGTATAATAATGTTGCTCATCATACGATTTGGATGACCGAGAGATATAAAGAATTACTTAAAGATATATTTGAAAATAAGACTTTAACTGATGATTTTTCTCTTTATTTGCACAGACCTACGGCGACAGATCAAACATTTGCTCCTACAGGAAAAGATAGCTTTTATGTACTTTGCCCTGTTCCAAACCTTCAAGGAAATGTAAATTGGGACAAAGAGGGAAAAATATTAAGAAACAAGATTGTTAAGGCACTAAGCGATACTATTATGCCTGATTTAGATAAAAATATTGAGGAAGATTTTTGGATGACCCCACAAGATTTTAAAAATGACTATAGATCAATGCATGGTGCTGGTTTCTCAATTGCTCCTATTTTTTCACAATCTGCATGGTTTAGATATCATAATAAAGATAAAAAAATATCAAATTTATACTTCTCCACTGCTGGTTCTCATCCTGGGGCTGGCATACCGGGAGTTTTGTGCTCAGCAAAAGTAGTAGAAAAATTGATTAAAAAAGATTTTCAACTAAATTAAATTGTCCGACTATTCTTATGATCCTCAATCACTAGAGAAACATGGTAAAAGTTTTTATTGGGCAAGTATTTTTTTACCTAATCAGAATAAGAGTGCCGCGTCAGAGCTATATAGTATATGTCGATATTTTGATGATTTAGCGGACGAAACCCCTAATGATCAATCTGAAAAGTTGAAGAATGAATTTGAACAAATTTATAATAATGCTGAGCATCCTATAAATAAATTTTTCAAAAAACATAATATCCCTATTCAAATTTTAGGTGATCTCATTAAAGGATTAGTTCGGGACCAAAAATTAGTAAGAATACAAACGGAAAGAGATTTAATTGAATATTCATATCAAGTTGCAGGTACAGTGGGACTAATGATGCAGCCTTTAATCTTGGTTAACAATAAACAAGCAAACAAACACGCTATCGATCTTGGTATTGCGATGCAACTGACCAATATCGCTAGAGATATTTATGAAGATGCAAATATGAATCGAGTATATTTGCCTAAAGAGTGGTTGAGAGATATTTCTATTGAGCAATTAAAATCCGACTCAATTTATGAAATTCAAACGCAAATGAGCAAGATACTAAAAAAACTTATTGGGTTATCAGAGATTTATTATCAAAACGGATTTAGTGGAATGAAATATATTCCTATAAAAACAAGATTGGCGATTTTTTTTGCAGCCAAAATTTACCGAGCTATAGGAATGAAGATTAAAAATAATAACTATCTATATTCTAATAAAAGAGTTTACCTTAATAAGTTAAATAAACTTTGGGTGACAATTAAATCATTGCCAGAATTTATATTATTAAAGACTATTTACCGATCCTACACACCAATAAGAGAGAGTTTTCAAAATGAAAATTTATGATATTGCCTTTGTTGGGATGGGAGCAAGCGCTCTTGGAACATATAAATTAAAATATCATAATAAAAATTTCTCCATAATTGGTATTGATAAAAACTTCAACAAATCTAGAAATAATTTTTTTGCATTCTGGATGACAGACTGGATGGTTCCTTTTAAAAGCATTGTAAAAAATCAATGGAGCAAATGGGAATTTTATTATCAGAAACAAAAAATAACCCATGAAAGTATAGCCTCTCCTTATTGTGTAATAAGGTACCAAGATTGGAAAAAATTTTGTCTAGCGGATGGTCATAATTTTTCTATTAAAGAAAATAATACTATTAAAATTAAAAAAAAAGATGATTTTTTTGAAATCACTCTTGATAATGAAGAAAAGGTTTATTCTAAAAAAATTTATGATAGTAGATCAGTGGATATAGAACATGATGGACTTAAACAACACTTTATTGGGAATATAATTACAGTAAGCAATGGACATCAAATTAAAAATGCACGACTAATGGATTTTCGTGTCAAACAAGATCAAGGTCTTCATTTTATTTATTTACTTCCTTTGGACGATAATCGTCTTTTAGTAGAGTCCACTGTTTTCTCAAAATTTTTATTAGATCCAAGTTGGTATAAAAATCAAATTTCAACTTATATAAATGAAAATCTTGATATAGAAAAATATGAAATTACTGACTCTGAACAAGGTGTCTTGCCGATGTTTGAAATTAATTCACAAAACAAAGGTAATTATGTTCAGATTGGAGCTAAGGGTGGTGCTACAAAGATATCTTCTGGGTATGCCTTTTCATTTTTTTTAAAACAGTTAACTTCAAAGGATAAGAATTATCAATCATATTGGGATAAATGGATGGATAAAATATTTGTAAAATACCTTGAAAATAATGACAAATCTGATGAAATTTTTATGAAAATGGCTGAGAAATTAAATGGTGAAGAATTCAGTTCCTTTATGATGGGTAATGCAAAATTTATAACTAAATTAAAAACAATCTCTGCGATGCCTAAAATTGGTTTTATTAAAAGCTACTTAAGAATAGTTTTGAATTAAAATGTATGAATTAAGTATTATATCTTTAATTGCCCTATGCCTTGTTTCATTTATTGGCGTACCTCATGGTTCTTTTGATGGCGCCGTCGCCGCTCTGCTAGGCTATCAAACTAAAAAAAGGTTTCTTACTTTTATCTTTTGGTACATGATAATATCCATTGCAGTTATATTTTTTTGGATAAAGTTTCCCTTAATTGCTTTATTTCTGTTTATTATCATGAGTATTATCCATTTTGGATTATGTGACTGGTCTTTTTTAAAGATAAATCAATTTAAGTGGGTTGTTACTCTTACCCACGGTATCAATATTATTTTTGGAATAATTTTTTTTCATACTTCAGATTCATTTCAAATTTTTACATTTTTATCAAACGAACGTTTTATTTATTTCGAGCAATATTTGCTTGTAATTTATTTTTTATTTGGAATTTTATTTTTGGTATATTGCTATCTTTCTATCAATCTAAAAAAACTAAGGTGGGGAATTCTAGAGATGATTTCAATACTTTTTATTATCTCTCAACTTGATCCTTTAACCGGTTTTGCCTTATATTTTTGTTTTGTACATACAACTAAGCACGTTTATGCAATATTACAAAATACTAATAAATATTTAGAAAATAAAAAGTTTGTCTTTGCCACAACCACGGTTTTCACCATAATAACTTGGGTTGGGGGGTGTATCGCGATTATATATTTGAATAATAATTTTTCTTTTAATGAGTCCTTTATTAAAACTATTTTTATTGGACTTGCGGCTTTAACACTACCACATATGACTTTAATAGATTTTTTTTATAGGAAAAAATTTAATTAAGAAAATTGGGTACTTTAAAAACAATATTTTCATCTTCTTTGTAATCAACCACTTCTAGATCAAAGCTTTGTTTAACACGATCAATGAATAAATTTAATTGTTTTTCTGGCGCGGACGCACTGGCAGTTAGGCCTATCGATTGATATTGGTTTAATTTTTGATAATCAAAATTATCAATATTTTCTATTAATTCACTATAATTGCATCCAAATCTTTTGGCAGTTTCGACAAGACGAATAGAATTTGAACTATTAAAGGCGCCGATAACAAAAAAAGCATCTACATTTTTAGCAATTTCCTGAACAGAAATTTGACGATTTGAAGTCGCATAACAAATATCCGATTTCTTAGGTGCTAAAATTTGAGGAAATTTTTTTTCTAATGCATCTACTATTTCCTGAGTATCAAATACGGAAAGAGTTGTTTGAGTGATATAAGCTATTTTTTGACTAGATGGAAAATATAATTTTTCAACATCATACAATTTTTGAACTAAAGTTAATTTACTTATGTCTTGAAGTTGGCCTACTGTTCCTTCGACCTCAGGGTGACCTTCATGGCCAATCATTATAATTTGATAGCCTTGTGTTTCTAATAGAATAATTTCTTTATGAATTTTGCTGACTAGTGGGCAAATGGCATCATAAAAGATTAAGTTATAATTTTTGGCCTTTTCAATAACTCTTTTAGCGACACCATGGGCGGAGAAGATGACAGGTTGTTTTGTCTCTTGTGGTATTTCATCTAATGACTCAACAAAAATTACACCCTTTTCTTTTAAATTATTTACAACAAATTTATTGTGAACAATCTCATGGCGTACATAAACTGGAGCACCATATTTAATTAAACTTTTCTCAACAATTTCAACAGCTCGGTCAACGCCCGCACAGAATCCCCGATGTTTTGCTGTTATGATTTTTTTAAGCACAAAAGAAAACTAACATATAAATAGATGGAAGAAATTTATTTTATAATAAATAAAAGCTGTTGAGCATCAATATTTTCACCCGCTTTAACACAAAGTCTTTCAACTGTTCCTGATTGGTCAGAGTAAATTACGGTTTCCATTTTCATAGCTTCAATTGTACATAGCTTTGCACCTTTTTGAACCTTAATGCCTTCTGTTACGGCAACATCTACTAATAACCCTGGAATAGGTGCCGCTACATGTTTCTTATTACTTGGATCAGCTATTTCTTTAGTCAAGTCATCGACAGCTATTGAGCTATCTTTAACATCAACTGAGCGGGGCTGTCCATTTAACTCAAAATAAACAGTTCTATAACCCTTTTCGTTAGGTTCACTTAATGTGAAATATCTAATGATAAGGGTTTTTCCAGGTTCAATTGAAACATATATCTCTTCACCAGTATTCATTCCAAAGAAATAGTTAGAGGTAGGAATAACACTGGTATTGCCAAACTTTTGTCGATGCTTCATGTACTCATCAAAAACTTCAGGGAAGAAAATTTGAGATAGGGTATCTTTTTCAGAAATAACCTCTGAGTATTTTTGCTCTAATTCTTTAGTTTTATTCTTGATATTTAAAGATTTTAGCTTAGAACCAAATCGGTAACTAATTGGCTTTTTACCTTTTAATATTTTTTTCTGAAGAGCTTTTGGGAAACCTTTATAAGGTTGGCCTAGTCGACCGCTAAAGAATTCTATAACAGATGCTGGGAACCCAACATCTTTTTTAGGATCAAGAACATCTTCGATTTGGATATTGTTTGCAAGCATGTAGATTGCCATATCACCTACAACTTTTGAAATTGGAGTAACTTTAATTACATCTCCGAAAATTTTATTTACTTCAGCGTACATCGAAGCAAGTTCAGGCCATCTTTCATCTGTGATGCCCATTGACCTTGCTTGTTCTCTTAAGTTTGTGTATTGCCCACCTGGCATTTGGTGAAGATAAACTTCAGACATACTAGTTCGAACTTTACTTTCAAAAGGCTGATACTGTTTTCTGACGCCTTCCCAGTAATTTGCTGCTGTTCTAACAACTGCAGATGAAATTTTAGGATCACGAGAATTGCCGTCTAAAGACTCAACCATTGCACCAAAACTAGGTTGCGAAGTAAATCCCGACCAAGAGTCTATGGCTACGTCTACAATATCCACACCTGCATCAGATGCATTTAATAAAGTGGCCACACCGTTACCACTTGTATCATGAGTATGAAAGTGAATTGGTATTTTGATATTTTTCTTTAGTTCTTTGAAAAGAATTTTGGCCGCCTTTGGCTTACAAAGACCTGCCATATCTTTAATTGCTAGGAAATGGACACCCATATTTTCTAGTGTTTCTGCCATTTTTAAGTAGTAATCAAGGGTATACTTTTTCTCAGATGGAGAAGAAAGGTCACCTGAATAACAAATTGAAGCTTCGCATATTTTTCCTGATTTTAAAACTTCATCAATTGAAACCTGCATATTCTCAATCCAGTTAAGAGCATCAAAAATTCTAAACACATCGATACCATACTTTGCAGATAATTGAATAAACCTTCTCAAGATGTTATCGGGATAGTTGGTATACCCTAAGGCATTAGATCCACGGAATAACATTTGCAATAATGCTGATGGAATTTGCTCTCTTAACTTTTCCAATCTATCCCAAGGATCTTCTTTTAAGAAACGAAGAGCAACATCAAAGGTGGCCCCGCCCCAACACTCAATAGAAAATAAATTTTTCAATCTCTCTTCATACAGATCAGTTATCCCTAACATATCTTGGGTTCTCATGCGAGTTGCAATCAGAGACTGATGTGCATCTCTAAAGGTAGTATCTGTAATAAGTAATTTTTTTTCTTTTAGGACTGATTGGGCAACTTCTTGTGGACCCTTCTCATCTAATATCTGTTTAAAAGTCTTACCAACAGCCTGTTGTGCTTTTTTTGATTTTGCTATGCCAAAATCAGATAATTTTGCAGGAGTTGTTTCGCGTAATTTAGGTCGATTGGCAACTTCAGTATTGCCGTTGACAATTACTTCAGCTAAAAAGTTTAATGTTTTAGATGCTCTGTCTTTTCTTCCTGAAAGCTCAAATAAACTTTTTTCACTATCAATAAACTTTGTATGGTAATCAAACTTATCAAAGCCTGAGTGATTAATTAGTTTTAATAGAAACGGAATATTTGTCTTGACGCCTCTGACTCTAAATTCACTCAGAGCTCTATCCATTCTTTTTTTGGCCTCTACAGGTGACTGACCTTTTGCAGATACCTTCACCAAAAGAGAGTCATAATAAGGGGTAATTATGGTGCCAGTTGCAGCAGTTCCCGCGTCCAACCGAATGCCATGGCCACTTGCAGAACGATAAACGGTTATTTTTCCATAATCTGGCGCAAAATCATTAGATGCGTCTTCTGTGGTTACACGTGATTGGATGGCATGTCCTTTCATTTTAATATCTTGTTGTTCAGGAACACCACAAATACCGTCTCCAATTTTGGCACCTGAAGCCAAAAGAAATTGAGCCTTTACAATATCAATACCTGTAATTTCTTCAGTCACCGTATGCTCCACTTGGACTCGAGGGTTTACCTCAATGAAAAAGAATTCTCGTGATTTAGCATCCATTAAAAATTCAACTGTTCCTGCACATGAATAATCAACTTGTTTACCAATACGAACACCCGCTTGGCATATTGTCTCTCGTTCTTTGTTGCTTAAGTAAGCAGCTGGTGCACGCTCAACCACTTTTTGATGTCTTCGTTGTAACGAACAATCTCTTTCAAATAAATGAACGATGTTACCATGAGTATCGCCGATAATTTGAACTTCAACATGAAATGCTTTTTCAATTAACCTTTCAAAAAAAACATCGTCTTTACCAAAAGCGCTTTTTGCTTCACGACGTGCTGTATTAATTTGGTTTTCTATTTCGTTCTCCTTGCGGATAACTCTCATACCTCTGCCGCCGCCACCCCATGAAGCTTTCAACATGATCGGGTAACCAATTTTTTTTGCAAGAGCTTTACATTTTTTAATATCACGAGGTAGGGGACCTGTAGAAGGAATGGTAGGAACTTTTGCTTTATCAGCTGTTTTTTTAGCCTCTACTTTATTTCCTAAAGAGCGCATAATCTTCGAGGATGGACCTACAAAAAGGATATTATGTTTTGCACACTCATCGGCAAACTCTGGATTTTCAGAAAGAAAACCATAGCCTGGGTGGATAGCGTCACATCCTGAATTTAAAGCGATCTGAACAATTCCCTTATAGTCAAGATAGGCTTGAATAGGTCCTAAACCTGAACCTACTAAATAACTTTCATCTGTTTTAAAACGGTGTAAAGCAAAACGATCTTCATAGGAATAAATAGATACAGTTCTGTAACCTAATTCAGTCGCTGCACGAGATATTCGTATCGCAATTTCACTTCTATTTGCAATTAATATTTTTTTTATGATTTTCATAGAATTGTATAAATAACGGTATTTTTATACATTATTTTATTTATTTTCATAGATATACTGGGGTTTTTTAAGCTTTTTTAACAGCAATAGGCTTTCGTCTACTAGGATAACAGGCCTTACATATTTTACACTTCACACCATAACAATTTCTTGCCTGACAATATTCCCTACCATAAAAAATAATTTGTAAGTGAAGTTTATTCCATGAGTCTTCTGGAAATAACTTTTTTATATCATTTTCTGTTTGAACAACATTTTTGCCATTTGTCAGCCCCCATCTTTGCGCTAGTCTATGAATATGGGTATCTACTGGGAATGCAGGATAGCCGAAACCTTGAGACATTACTACACTTGCCGTTTTATGACCAACACCTGGTAAATTTTCCAAATCATCAAAGTTTTTAGGGACTTTGCCGTTAAATTTTTTTACTAGGATTTTGGATAAATCAGATATTGCTCTTGATTTTTTAGGAGCAAGACCACAGGGTCTGATGATTTTATATATTTTGCTTGTAGAAACCTTCAACATGTCAAAAGGATTATTAGCTAATTTGAATAGGATGGGTGTAACTTGATTAACTCTTTCATCTGTACATTGAGCACTAAGTAAGACAGAAACAAGTAGTTCATATATATTTTTATGATTTAGTGGTATTGGAACATTTGGATATATTTCATTTAATAATTTTAGGACAATTTTGGCCCTTTCCATTTTTTTCATAATATGCTTTTCTGACTTTAATATTTTATATATGCAAAAAACACTACATATAAAACCTAATAAAAGCCTTACAAATCTGCAAATAGTATTTTTCTTGTTTGTAACTGGTTTTTTAATAGCTTTTATTGGTACAAGATTTGTCCTAGTTGGTGCATGGCCTATTTTAATATTTGGAATTATTGAATTTTTAATTCTTGTATTGTGCTCTTACCTTTACTTTAATTTTGCTAAGAAAAAAGAGAGAATTGTTCTTGATCAAGAAGAGATGAAAATTCAAAAGTTAAATGATCAGAAGGTTGAAGATGATCAAAGCTATAATTTACATTGGAGTAGCCTAAAAAATAATAAAGATGATCTATCAATACATTATGCTGGTAAAAAAAATGCATTCGCTAGATTTTTAAGTCCCCAACGTCGATTAAAGTTAAAAAAAATTATTGAACGATACAAGTCTCGTTTATCTTAAAGCATGTCCTTGTAAGTATAATAACCATTATTTTGCTTTGATAGCCAAATTGAAGCTTGAATTGCACCATCGGCAAAAATCTCTCTATTAAAAGCTCTGTGAGTTAATTCAATACTTTCGTTTTCGCCATGAAAGATAACTGTGTGTTCTCCAGGAATATTTCCTCCACGAATAGATGAAAAACCAATCTCATCTTTTTTTCTTTCTTGTTGATCTTGCTGACGATTAAAATTGAATTGATCTTTAGAAAAATTTAATTCTTCTGCTATTTCTTCACCTAATTTAATTGCTGTGCCACTTGGAGCATCTTTCTTAAAGCGGTGGTGGGTTTCTATGATTTCAATTTCAAAATCTTTTAAATGGGAAGCGGCCTTTCTTGCAAGGTTAAAAAAAGAATTAACCCCGAAGCTCATATTAGGTGCATAAAAAACTTTAGTTGATTTTCCGGTTTGTTTTAAGAGACTGAAATGCTGTTCCTCAAGACCAGTGGTTCCAACAACAAGACTGGTTTTACTTGCAATAGCACTTTCCGTGAAAGAAAATAGTGCTTTTGGAGATGTAAAATCAACAATTACGTCAGCAACATCAAAGGAACTCTCTCTATTTGTCGCGACTTGATGGGGTAAATGCATTTCATTTAAAAAATCTTGATCTATCTCAGAAATATCAAATACTCCAACGACATCCGTGTGTGAATTTGATAATCCAGATCGAATAAGATTTTGGCCCATTCTGCCCTTAGCTCCAGCAATTGCAATTTTTGTGGTCATTATCTTTATTTATAGAGAAAATAGCAGTTATAGAATAGTAAAAATTTCTAAAATAAAGATAATATAATAAATGATTAGATTAATAGTAATTTTGCTTATTTTATTAATTGCAAGTTTATTAATCTTTAACAAAAAGTTTCGTGAGGCATTTACTATATCAACTATTCCGCTGATAATTTTAGTTTTAGGTCTAGTTGGTTATATGGCGTATTATATGGCTTCGACCAATTATTTTAGTTAGAGATTAATAATATTTTCAGCTATGAAATAATTTTTTGGCCAAACTCAATCCAAGCATTTATACCTTCATCAAGTTCTAATATTTCGCCAGTATATCCCTGACTTAAAATAATATTAGCTGCAACTTTGGATCTTTTCCCTGATCGACAATGAATCAAAATGGTTTTATTTTGTGGATTTACCTCATTAATTTTTTCAGCACTGACTGTAGATAGAGGCACTAAAACGCCGTTTTCAATGTGGGCTTGATCATATTCATTTTGTTCTCTTACATCAATTATTAGTGCACCATTTTTAATCGGTTGCAATGCATCTGCGACGCTTATTGATTTAAAACTCATGGGTGTGATGATCTTTCTTTTCCATAGGATTCTTTTTGTCTTTCAAATTTTTTGTATCATCTTTTTTACTTTTAACAAAATATTATAAATAGAAGACTTATGCTCAAATAATCTAATAAAACTCATTATTATGTATGTCATCCAACGGACTAGATCTATATGAATTAATTTTTAAAACGTGAGTGGCAACTTTTACAACTGCCATAAAGATTTTGTTGATGTTGTTGAAGAGCTTCTAAATCGTTATTTTCAGCTGCAATTTTTGCTAAAGCAGCCCATTCGGCGGTATCATTTGCAATTTGATTAAATATTTCTCTGTTGTCAATTATATCATTACTAGCTTTAGTCTTTCCATCAAAACTATCATTTGGAAAAAGAGTTGGATAAGTTTTCATAATAGACTCAATATCCCCATAAATTTTGGCCAAAATTTCAATTTCACTATTTTTAAGTGATTGATTAGCAGCCCTCATAAGTTTGTTAAAATCTTGCATTGAGTCTTGTCTTTGGTTAATAACATCGCTAGCAATCACAGGGCTAATTAGTAATAAAAGAAAAGTTAAAAATTTAATCATCAAACTTTAAACGCATTTATCTTGAATTAGATTAGCAATAATTATAAAGGAAATTTTTTAAAAAAATTTTCATATTTATCTTGCACCAAGATTTTACCATTTTCTAAGTAAATAAAATAATCTCCGATCTTTTTTGCAATCTCAAAGTCGTGTAGAGTCATAACAATAGTTTTTTCTTTTTTTTCTTTCATTAAAAGGTCGATCAATAGTTTTTCACTTTGTAAATCGAGACTTTGATTGGGTTCATCTAAAAAAAGTTGGGATTGGTCGAAGCTCATAATTCTTGAGATAAATATTTTTTGTTTTTCCCCCTCGGACAAAGAGATCATTTTTTGATTAGAAAGATTTAATAAATTGAATTTTTCAAACCATGAATGATTAATTTGGTGTTTTTTAATTTGTTTAAGAATTTGGTAATTATAAATTACAGAATTTTGTAAAATTAATGGCTTTTGAAAAAGCATAGGTACAGGCTTTGATAAATTTGACTCAAAAAATCCAGATGAAGGTTTGATAATTTGATTTAGCAATTTTAATAAGGTGGATTTACCTGAGCCATTTTTGCCCATTATAATTGTCGTTTTACCATCTTGAATGTTTAAATTAATATTATCTAAAATAGTTTTTTTTGAGATTTGGTACTGTATTTTTTTTAAATTAATCATCATTTTTGAAATAATTTATTCCAAAGGAAATAATCAAAGAAATAGAAATCAATATTGCGCCTAGTGTGACACCTATCAAAATATTTCCTTTAGCTGTTTCTAATGCAATCATTGCTGTCATATTTCGGGTAACATGATCAATAGAGCCCCCAACAATTGCAGCAGCGCCATATTCGCTTACTGCTCTACCAAAACCAATAAGAAGCGTTGTCAGGTATATTCCTTTTTGATTTGTAACAAGAAGAAATAAAATATCTTTTTGAGAAGCCCCATAAGAGATTAATTCATCTCTCAGCTGTGGGTATTCGCGTTCAATGTAGTTAATTATTAAAGTAACCATTATAGGAAAGATAATAATAAATTGAGCGATAATCATTGCTGATGGTGTATACAAAAGCTCCATCCAACCCAAGGGCCCGGAACGACTAATAATTAAATAAACAATTAATCCTGCACAAACGGGAGGGATCGAGGTTAGGGATCCTAAAATACTAACAATATATCTTTTTAAAATAAATTTTTTGGTTGCAATTAAATAACCAAAAAAAATTGATATAGAAAAAGCAAATAAAGTTGATACAAAACTTACATGCAATGATATGATTATCGCCTCAAAAACTTTAGATGTGTCTAGCATTTTTCAATAACATTCTATCCATTTAATATTTCAGTTATAAGTAAAAAATAATTTTTGACCCTCAATGGTATAGTTGTTTATTAAGTTATTACCCCTGCCCTTTAAAAGCCATTCAACAAAAATATTTGATTTTTCATACTCTACATAAGGAAATTTTTTAGGGCTTACAACTATAATCCCATAAGGATTAAAAAGAGATTTATCATTTTCAAATAATATTTCTAAATTATTTTTATTTTGAAAAGCAATCCACGTGCCACGATCTGTTAATACATAAGATTGCATTTCATTAGCAATATTGATTGTACTAGCCATTCCACTACCTGATTTTATATATGAACTATCTGTAGGTATGCTTATGCCAGACTCTTGCCAAAGAGATAATTCTTTTTTATGTGTACCGGAATAATCGTCTCTAGATATAAATTTATAATCTGGGCTTGAGAGAATTATCATTACTTCTAAAATATTTTTTTTATTTTTAATCTGAGCTGGGTCATTGTTCGGACCTACTATCACAAAATCGTTGTACATTAAATCATATCTCTCAATACCAAAACCATCTTGGACAAATTTTAATTCATCAACTTTGGAATGGACCATTAAAACATCGCCATCTCCTTTTCTTGCGTTGGCAATTGCTGTGCCAGTTCCTACGGCGACTGCTCTTACCTCAATGCCTGTATCTAGAAAAAATTCTTCACTTAATAAATCTAATAAACCAGTATTAGCCGTACTCGTGGTAGATTGAACAACGATATAATCTCTAGCAAAAGTATTGCTAAAAAAAAGGGTGAATATTAAGAAGAATATTTTAGTTTTGATCATCAAAGTATTTCAAAATTTTTGATAAGTATTGCTTATTAATTTTTAATATTCTAATAAGATTTTCTTATCATGAAATTTTAATCATTTATTAAGAAATTTATTGTATTAATTTGATTATCAATGGGAATATTTAATACGAGTCATTCATATGGGATTATCAGTATTTTGTTCCATTGGATGATGGCTTTAATTCTTCTTGCTACATTTTTATTGGGATTAAATCTTAAAGATAATTTCCAAAATTATGACATGGTTTTAATGCTTCATAATAGTCTAGGGATTTTAATTTTTTTATTGGCTGTTTTTAGGCTTTGTTGGAGGTGGTTTAATATACTTCCTGATCCTCTTGCTACAAGAAAAGTTTTAATCAAATTAGCAACATTTATTCATATTTTATTTTACATTATATTTTTTGTAATGCCTCTTACGGGCTATCTGCTAACCAATCTTCAAGGTGATGTTGTTAATTTTTTTGGTACTCAGCTACCCGAAGTTCTGGAAAGAAACAGAGATATGAAAAGAATAGTACATTCAATTCATGATATATTAGGAAATATAATTTTAGCTATGTTAACTTTACACATCGTCGGTGCCTTGTATCACCACTATTGGTTAAAAGATAATACTTTAAAAAGAATAAGCTTTTTTAATAAAGTTAAAGCCAATCGGGAATAGGAAGATTTTTTGATTTTAAAAATTCTTTATTAAACATTTTACTAAAATATTTATAAGCGTCATCACATAGGATGGTAACAATATTTTTGTTTGGGCCCATTTCTTTTGCCATTTTAATAGCTCCAGCAATATTAACTCCACAACTTGTTCCTAAAAACAAACCTTCGGTTTTAATTAATTTGTAAAGAAGCTCAAATGCATCTTTATCAGTGATATGGTAAGCCATATCAATTAAACATGCCTCTACATTTTTCGTAACTCTCGCTTGACCTATGCCTTCCGTCTCAGAGGGATCGCCCGTCACTTCTAAAACTGAGTCTTTAAAATAACGATACATAGTGGCACCCTGAGGATCTGTACAAGCAATTTTGATATCAGAGTTTAATTCTTTTAATCCCACAGATACCCCGGCTAAAGTTCCGCCCGTTCCAATAGAACAAGTAAACCCATCAATTTTACCCTCTAATTGATCATAAATTTCTTTAGCAGTTGTTTTTGAATGAAATTCATAATTTGCAGTGTTATCAAACTGGTTGGCCCAAATTACCGATCCTTCTCCTTTAGCTTTTAATTCTTCTGCTAATCTTCTTGAAATATGTTGATAATTGCCAGGGTCTTTGTATGGCTTTACTTCCACAATTCTAAGTTCTGCCCCCAAATTCCTTAAAATATCTCGCTTTTCTAAAGATGCCGCCTCCGGCATAACGATAATTGTTTTATAGCCACGGGCATTATTAATCATTGTTAAAGCAATACCAGTATTTCCAAAAGTACCTTCCACAACAGTCCCACCAAGCTCAATTAACTTTTTTTCTTCAGCATCTTGAATAATTCCTAATGCAGCTCGATCTTTCACTGAACCTCCAGGATTCATAAATTCCGCTTTTCCGTAAATATTACAACCCGTCAGTTCAGATGGATATTTCAATTTGATTAAGGGAGTATTACCAATTAAATCAATCATCGAATTATTCATAATCTTAAATAGTTTCTAAGGCTTGTTTTAGATCTTCTATAATTTCTTCAACATCTTCTATACCAACTGATAAACGTAAAAGACTATCTGAAATGCCCAAGCTATCTCGAATTTTTTTGTCTATTGATGCGTGGGTCATAATTGCTGGATGTTCAATTAAACTTTCTACACCGCCTAAACTTTCTGCAAGGGTAAAAATTTTTAAATTAGAGAGAAAGGTATTAACTCCTTCTAAATTTGTATCAAGAACAACAGACATCATGCCACCAAAGCCATTCATTTGATTTGAGGCAATTGATTTATATTTTTGATCTTTTCCAGGATAATGGATTTTTGTAATTTTAGGATGTGACTCTAAAAAGCTAGCTACTTTCTCTCCATTTTCATTATGCCTTTGCATTCTAACAGAAAGTGTTTTTATGCTTCGAGTAAGTAAATAACAATCAAAAGGTGATGGAATGGCCCCTACCGCATTTTGAAGGTATGCAATTTTTTCTCCATATAGATCTTGGTCCTTTATTACGATAGATCCTCCAACAATATCAGAATGTCCACCTAGATATTTTGTTGAAGAACTCACTACCAAGTCCGCTCCCAACTCTAAAGGTCTTTGATTATAAGGAGATGCAAATGTGTTATCACAAATGACAGGTAAATTGAAACCGTGGGCTATTTCAGATGTATTTTTAATATCTATAATTTTCATTAGAGGGTTAGAGGGTGTTTCTGCCCACACAAACTTAGTGTGGACATTTACAATATCATTCCAATTAACATTGGTATCAAAATCAACGTAAGTAACATCAATATTTGTTTTAACCTTATCGAATAATCTTCTAGTGCCTCCATATACATCATCAGAGCAAATCACATGATAATTTTCTCCAAATAAATCACAGACTGTATTAATAGCTGCCATTCCAGAAGAAAAAGCGAAGGCCTGCTCTCCAGATTCAATTGAAGCTAAGAGTTTTTCTAAAATATCTCGACTTGGATTCTTCGTGCGAGCGTATTCATATTGGAAATCACCAGGTTTATTTTGCTTAAATGTAGATGATAAGTGAATTGGAGGCATTACAGCCCCGGTATCATTATCAGAGCCATGGCCTGAGTGGATTACTTTTGTATTAAACTTTTTTTTCACCATTATTTTATAGACTATTCTTTTAGCTTTAAAACATTAAATCAGATTAATTAAAATTATAGCGCTCATAAACAAAAGCATAATATAAAAAAACTTTTGAAACAGAGCCTCTGATATTTTTTGGCGTATTTTTTGACCAATTAATAAACCAAAAAATATTGGAATTAAAATCATAATGGAATTCAT